>NZ_NOZT01000019.1:0-56207 GCF_002412355.1 Acinetobacter sp. YT-02 | reverse complement strand
ACAGATCGTCGCCTTGGTAGGCCTTTACCCCACCAACTAGCTAATCCGACTTAGGCTCATCTATTAGCGCAAGGTCACAAGAGAGCCCCTGCTTTCTCCCGTAGGACGTATGCGGTATTAGCATCCCTTTCGGAATGTTGTCCCCCACTAATAGGCAGATTCCTAAGCATTACTCACCCGTCCGCCGCTAGCTCAGTTACCGAAGCAACCTCGCCCGCTCGACTTGCATGTGTTAAGCCTGCCGCCAGCGTTCAATCTGAGCCATGATCAAACTCTTCAGTTAAAATCATTTTGAAGTTTTAATCTAAACTTCCAAATCTGGCTCATCAATTTTCTGACTTAAATTTCGCTCAAATAAACTTCGAGTAATTTAAACCAATCAATCAATGAAAATAATTTCGATTAATCAATCAGTAAAAATCCACACAAGTTGTTCTTCATAATCTCTTAATGATCTTCTCAACGCTTCGTCAGCATCAAGCTAGGTCGGCTATATTACGCTTTATTTCTAAAGTGTCAACTGGTAATTTAAATTATTTTAAACTTACTTTCTAAAACTCAACCCAATCAATTTCAATCAAGCCATTGTTTTATCAGAAGTTTTAATCTGCATCACCGCCGATGGATGTGCATTATAGGCCAATTATTTTAACAAGCAACCCCTCTTTTTAAGTTTTATGCGTTTTTCAGTTCGAGTGGTTATTTATTCAGCAAAAACTTCACTTTTCTACATAATATTGTTTATTTCTTTTTCTTGATCATAAAAGGTTCCGGATTCAGGACTACATCTGGCATTTTTTCTGGCTGATCATATTCTTGCCACTTCAGTGCGCGGCAGTCGATATATTCACAATAGCCGCCTTCACCTTGTTGTTGATCACCATTTATAGCCAACTGATATTGAAAACTTCCGACATAACCTGCCGCAGCCCCAAATTTAAAATCACCACGACTCTGCGCTTGTAGATGAATTGAGGTGCCATCTTCATCTTGATAGCACCATTCAAACTCACGTGGCAAATACATGCACTGACCTGTTGGGGTTTTTATTCTTGGATAAACCCGTTGAATATTAAATTGTACTTGCACATCAAATACTTGAGTTTGCTCCGTGTTCGCATCTCGCAGATAGATTCGAGATTGCAAAATTCGATTCAACACATCACGGCTTTGTAGCAATATCATTTGTTGCTGATCATTCAGATTAATCACCTGATAGCAAAAAAATGCCACAGCGAAATAAGGAAACTGGATGGAACGGGCAAACTCAAAACTGCCCAATTGCTCAATCTGGAAATGCTGATCTTTATAGCGCACACTTCCCTGACACTGACATAACAAAGACCAATGTTCTGCCAAATTCATTCGCAATTTGGTGAAATATGAAATTGTAGAGCTTGTGGTGATCTTTAAATCAAAGCTGAGTTCGCTATCTTCACGTTGCATATGAAATTGCGGAAAATGTCCTGTAATGCGTTCTTTATTGGCAAACTGAAAATACTGTGCGGTAAATACGCAATCGTGTTGTATTGAATAATGATTGGACTGCCCCACCATGTGTGGGCTGCTACTACATAAGATACTGGCCGTATCTAAAGCTGAAGTTGTAATCACATTTTCAGGGCGCAGCATTGCAGTATTTAGACTGCCCAATAAGCCGATAAAGTTGAGATAATGTAAAGGTGAAGGCAAGTTAGGAAGAATTAAGCCCTGATAGATAAACTTATAATGATGTTTTAGGGCGTGATAAGGCAGTTTGGCAGTTGCCGCAGGAGTTTGATTGAGTTGTTTGGAACGATCGAGAAAATCTTGAAACAGCTGCATATCAAACTCCTTGTGAGTTGATGCTTTTATGAAAGCCTAATTAACTCACTGCATTTTTTCTTGCCATAAAAGTGGTCACAAAACCCGAAAGCGCATAAACAATTGAAATCACTAAAATTCCTACAGGGATATTGTACGTCATGGCTGCAAGGATAAATACTGCGATTGGCAATACAAAAAACGGCACACGCTTACGGTCAAAAGTTTTAAATGAATAATATTTAATATTGGAAATCATCAATAATCCTACTGCAATAATAATCACAGCATTGATAATTTGTAGTCCAGTTTCACGAATATCATACAGTTCAGGAAAGTCCCGACCTACCCAAACCAACGACACGATAATCAGTGCAGCCAAAGGACTTGCCACACCAATAAAGTAGCGTTTATCGACCACACCAATTTGCACATTAAAACGCGCCAAACGGAATGCGGCACAAGCCGTATACACAAAGCAGGCCGCCAAGCCAATACGACCTAAATCGTGCAAACTCCAGCTATACATCAAAATCGCAGGCGCAACACCAAAAGCGAGCATATCGGATAATGAATCAAACTGTTCGCCAAATGGACTTTGAGCACCAATGGCACGTGCCACACGACCATCTAATCCATCAAACAATGCCGCTAGAAATATGGCATAGATGGCTTGGCTAAATTCGCCATTCATACTCGCAATAATGGAGTAAAAGCCCGACAGCAAGGCTGCCGTGGTAATCAGGTTTGGCCACAGATAGATACCACGACGTTTCACCTTTTGCCCTTCACGGGTATGTTCTTCTTCCACCACTTCAAATGTAATTCCGTCATGCTCAAGATCACGGGAACTATATTCTCCTTCGGGCTTGGATGTGTTTGTCATTATTTTGTGTCCTAACTGTAACCTGAACGTCAATTTAAATTTTTATTCGCCAACTAACCAACGCACTGCAGCATGTCCACCGTGTTCTTGCATACGCAAGTGTGGGAACAACCATTGCAAGGCTTCATCTGCATCTTCAGAGAATTTCCACGGTGGATTAATCACCAACAAACCACAACCGTTTAAACCCACAGGAGTATCGTCAGGCCATACACAAATTTCACAAATGAGTTGACGGCGAATCCCTGTTTTAAACATTTTCTTTTCAAAACGCTCAATCATGGCGCGGTCTTTAATTGGATACCACACCGCAAATACGCCTGTTGGCCATTTTTTATGTGCAGCTGCCAATAATTCTACCAACTGTGGGAAATCTTTACGTTCTAATTCATACGGTGGATCAATCATCACTAAGCCGCGTTTTTCTTTCGGTGGAATGACGCCCAATAAACCTTCGTAAGCATCACGCTCATGTAAACCTGCGCGCTTGTCACGAATGTTATGACGTAATTGCTGGAATACATCGCGCTGCATTTCAAAAATAGTCGCTTTATCGATGTCACGCATACCTTGTAAAGCAAACCACGGCGAACCTGGATATGCACCTTGCCCATCCACTTCACGCATTGCTTCAACCAGTTTTAAATACTGCTGTACACCTTCTGGTGCCTGACGTTTGATTGAATCATCTAGTTTCACTAAACGATGAATACCATTTAAAAATTCACCCGATTTTTGTGCAGGTGCTAAAGATAAGTCGTATTTACCCGCACCGCCATGTGTATCGACATAGCGATAAGGTTTATCTTTGGCATTTAAACGTGTCAAAATTTGCAGCAATAAAACATGCTTCATGACATCGGCAAAGTTGCCCGCATGGAAATGGTGACGATAATTCATGTTTGGTTCATTCCTAAAATCAACCGCTATTTTAGCATGAAAAAAAGTTTCATTCAGGAGCTTGTATTCCTCTAAAATAGCCAACTCTCAATTTCATCTTTTTCTGAGTATTTTATATGGACGCTACACTTCTCCCAAAGTCCTGGAATGTTGATCGAATTCTTGAAGATTTGGATCAACATGGTTTTGCAATAATTGATGATGCTTATTCACCCGAATATCAACAACAAGTTCTAGCAGAGTGTAGTCAAAATTTAGATCAATTTCGTGAAGCAGCCATTCAAAATGGTGTGGTCAGCAAAATTCGCAGTGATCATATTTTATGGATTCACGAAAATTTAAGCATTGCACAACAACATACCCAAACCCTTTTGACTTTGGCCGAACAATTCAATCAGGCATTTTATTTAGGGATTCGTGTGGTCGAAGCGCATTTTGCCAGCTACCAAGCAGGTTCTTTTTATGCCTTGCACCGCGATAACCCACAACAAAAAAATGATCGGGTGATTTCTGCTGTCTATTATTTACACCCTGAATGGCAGACAGATTGGGGTGGACAACTACGTTTACAAGACAAACATGGAGCATGGCAAATTATAGAACCACGCCCAAATCGGATTGCAATTTTCCAAAGTGATTTATTGCATGAAGTTTTGCCTGCGACACAGCAACGACTTTCTATTACTGCATGGCTACGCAGCGGCAACCAACTTTGGTAAAGATAGACCGCTTTTTTAAATTATTGGCTTTAAAACTGTAAATTTGCCCCGATGTAGAGCAAATATTGCTATCAGGAATTCACCCATGCGCAACTCGACTCAACAGCTTATTCAACGTATTGGGGAAACCGACCAACTTTTTTTACAAGGTAATACGCCTGAATTGGCATTAGAACGTGCCGATTTACGCTTACAATTGGTGAGTTTGAGCGAGTTACGCCAAGAACAGATTTACTTTTTGCAAGAAGCCATTGTGCTGTTAGAACAAGGTCGGGTTGAATTTGAAGAAATGCCAGTGACGTTATATATCAATTTGTCTTTGCATTTGGCCAAAGCCTATATGATGTATTTTGAGCTGACCCGCGATGCAAAATACGCCTTAATTACCCAACAAATTTTAAAAGCCATGACTCATTATGCACATGGAGATATTTTCTTTTTCTTGGCTTATGCCAGCGCCAGTAAAAATGAAAGTGCACTGTGTCGCCACTGGTTAGGCAAGTACAGTAAAACTGCCGAATTTGATTTGGAACTCTTACAAATTCACCCTGCCTTTAACGCCTATCAAACCGAAGTCTGGTTTAAACAAATTCTCAAAAGCAGAATGCATTAAAAAAACGCCTCGTTCTGAGGCGTTTTTAATGAAAACATATTAAATATGACGATGACTTAAACCTAAACAGCTTGTAAACGATAAGCATCTAAATGCAATTGTTGATTGAGTTCATCAATCCAAATGGCCCAATCATCGTCTTGTACCAAATGACTGATTAAAAATTCACGTTGTGATTTATTCCAAAACGGCGCTTCATGTAAATTAATATGTGCAGGTAATTGATGCGTACGTACATACAGTTCAATGGCTGCAGGGCTGCTGGCTAAACCGAGTTGGCTGAATAACATGGCTAATGATGGAGTATTTTGCATGAGCACCTTGCCCCCTTTTATTAGTTTCGTTGTAATTCCTTATTCAACCAACTTATAACACTTTGTATAAAAAACCCAGTCTTCCGACTGGGTTTGTTGTATCTTTTTGTGAGCACGCAGTTTACTGGCGCTTTTTAGATGAAAAGTATTTGATTTAACTTAAATACCGATTAAACACTCGGATGTTGATCGCTATGTAATTGCTCATTTAAGGTTTCAATCACAATGGCCCAATCATCATCTTTTTTCCAGTGACTTTGCAAAAATTGGCGCTGCCCTTCCGTCCAAAACTCAGCACAGTGTAATTTGGTTTCTGCAGGTAATTGATGCTCACGAATAAATTGATCAATTGCTGCATCGTCAGCATCTAGACCCAATTGTTGAAATAACAGTTCTAAAGTCGGTTGTTGGTCAAACATGGCATCCTCCTTTGATTCGTCTTGTACTTTTAATGACCTTAACCTGCTTCGAGCCGCAATTCAGCAGCAGCCGAGTTGCAGCATGTTATTTTTTGTACGATGCGATATACCTAAAGCATCCCACTCAATATTCTTAACACGATGACAGGCAACAAAAAAGCCAGTCAATGTAAACCGACTGGCTTTCATCTACTTAAATTAAAAGTTAGCAACCTGTTAGTTTTTCAGGCTGTAGCTTTTCATTTGGAAAGAAGATTGGGCGCAATTTCACACCAATGGCATTCCCCATAAATGCAAATACTAGCCATAACCAACCATGCACACTGCCCGAAGCAATTCCGCTAAAGTATGCGCCAATGTTACAACCGTAGGCCAAACGTGCACCATAACCAAGTAATAAGCCACCTATAACAGCCGCAACCAGTGAACGGCGTGGAATATTAAAGTTCGGGGCAAATTTTCCAGCCAAACTTGCAGCAAGCAATGCACCCAACATAATGCCAAAATTCATCATAGAGGTGATGTCATGCCACAATGAATTTGCCAATGCTTTAGCATTGCCTGACTGCTGCCAATAATCCCAAGCGCTTACATCTACACCCGCAAAAACAGCAACTTTTGCAGCCCAAACTGCAAGCGCAGAAGTCACGCCCCACGGACGACCAGCCAATACCAAGGTAGCAAAATTCAGCAGCGTTAAAATAAGCCCACCCCAAATTAACGGCCAAGGACCTTTGAGGAAACGCTTCCAACCATGGTACTGACTTTGCGGCTCGACTTCTAAACTGCCATGACGTTTCTTTTCAAAAAACACGGTTGCGGCAGCAATCACAGCAAAAATAACAAAGCTTAGAATAAGTGCAGGAATCACCCCAAAACTTTCGACAATCGAGATTGGCGCCAAATGCGGCAGATTAAACCACCAATCTAAATGCGAAGTGGCAATCAGTGAACCTAAGCAGAAGAAAAATAGCGTAACCAACATACGCGCACTGCCACCGCCTACCGTGTATAGCGTACCCGATGCACAGCCACCCCCAATTGCATGCCAATACCAAAAATAAAAGCACCAATCATGACCGACATCGACACAGGATTGACATTGCCCTTGACGGGATTGCCAAACAACTCACCTGCACCTAAAGCAGGAAAGAACAAAAACACCGCCAAGCCCAGCATAATCATTTGAGCCCGCAAACCACGACCACGACGTTCTTTAATAAACACACGCCAGCTAGAAGTAAAACCAAAAGAGGCGTGATACAACGTCATCCCCAAAGCACCACCAATTAAAAATAACAGTGCTTGATTTAGACCCACGATTTGATAGGCGCCGATAGTACCGACAACAAGTAAGATAAAAGCCACCCAAACCGAAACATTCGATCTATGGGCACTTGCAACAATAACTGACATGACAGAGAGAAGATTTAAAAAAGGAAACCCGCGTATTCTAAGCAATTTCCCCTACCGTGCAGGTCAATCGACCTATTTTATAGTCGCTTATCCATTCTGATATTTGATAAGCAATATGAGCTTAGCTGATGATAGGCTTTTAATTGCAAAGATAAAATCAAGCGCAAAAAAAATGCCAGTCAACTTTTAGGTTGACTGGCATCACTCCCGAAGGAGTTTTAACTTAATCTAGCAGATTAAATTATTTAATCATGTCAGCAATTGCTGCGCGTTCTTCTTCAAGTTCGTTTAACGTGAAGTTGATACGCTCACGGCTGAACTCGTCGATTTCAAGACCTTGAACGATTTTGTATTCGCCATTTTCGCAAGTTACAGGGAAACCGAACATTACGCCTTCAGGAATACCGTAAGAACCGTCAGAAGGAATACCCATAGTTACCCATTCGCCGTTTGTGCCAAGCGCCCAATCACGCATGTGGTCAATTGCAGCGTTTGCAGCAGATGCAGCAGAAGATAAACCACGTGCTTCGATGATCGCAGCGCCACGCTTACCAACTGTAGGAAGGAATACGTCTTTGTTCCATTCAGCATCGTTGATTTTGTCTTTTAAGCTTTCTCCATTTGCAGTTGCAAAACGGTAGTCAGCATACATTGTTGGAGAGTGGTTACCCCAAACTGTCATTGTTTTGATGTCAGAAACAGCAACGCCAGCTTTTTGAGCAAGTTGAGTTAACGCGCGGTTGTGGTCAAGACGTAACATTGCTGTGAAGTTTTTCGCTGGAAGATCTGGAGCAGATTTCATTGCGATGTAAGCATTCGTGTTCGCTGGGTTACCAACAACTAGAACTTTAACATCACGGCTAGCAACTTCGTTAAGTGCTTGACCTTGACCAATAAAGATTTCACCGTTTACTTTAAGAAGGTCAGCACGCTCCATACCAGGACCACGTGGACGAGAACCAACCAATAACGCGTAGTCAGCATCTTTAAATGCCACTTTAGGATCATCAGTACCGATCATGCCAGCCAATAATGGGAAAGCACAGTCGTCAAGTTCCATCATTACGCCTTTAAGCGCAGCTTGAGCTTTCTCAAAAGGAACTTCTAATAATTGAAGGATAACTGGTTGGTCTTTACCCAACATTTCACCGCTAGCGATACGGAATAATAGGCTGTAACCAATTTGACCAGCAGCGCCAGTAACGGCAACGCGAACAGGTTGCTTCATGTAATTATCTCCAATTGAGAGGATAGTCAATGCGATTAAATAGCTGTTCTATCTAATCTTAATAATCATAAACGCGAAAGATTGTACTCCAATCATTCAGCGGATGCATGCAAAAGCGCATCAAATTCCACAAAAGTCTGATAGAAAATATGAATAAAATTTCTCAAAAAGCTTAAAATTCAGAAATTACAGTCACCTAGCAAACTAGTAAGAACCTTTAATGACAAACTGATTCGGGCAATTTGATTCAATCGCTGCACCGCACTGCTTATAGCGTCCTGCGGTGTTATAACAAATTTTGATTTCAGTTAAATAACTTTTACCTTGATGGTTAGAGCACTGAAAATGCACGCTTTTTGATGACATACCTGAATTGGACTTGAGAAACAAACTCCGTAGTTGTGACAATTGCACCGTCTGCGTGTCTTGGCCTGTCAATACCGAAGGCACGTTCATCCGATCTGCATTATTAATAATCATGCGAAAATACTGACTGGCATTCATGGGCACACAGCCGCCAATACCTTGCCACAATTGTATCCGTGCAGCTTCATCAGGCATGACTCGCGCCACCACTTTAGCTTGTAAAGGCGGCAACTTCGCCGATGACTGAGTGCTGCACTCACGCGCAGCAACTTCAGGATATAAGCCTTCAATATTCAGTGAGTAGCCTTCTAAACATTTACGCTTTTTGCTTTTGGTAGAATCAATCAAACATACGGCTGGAGTCATTTGAACCGACATCACATAGCCTTGCACAGGAGCTGAAAATGCGTTTTGTGTACACATGACCCAAGCTGCACCACCCAAACTGAGCAATGCAAAATGAATTGGCTGTAAAACTGTACTCATCCACATTTTCAATGCTTCAGCCCCCTAAATTCTTATACACCCAATGACTCACGCATCTATATATCAACACGCATGATCATCTAACTGTATCACTTGTAACATTTTCCTAAGGTGTATTCCGAGATGGAATATGTTGCATACGGCTACTCATTGATTGTCCACCCTGCCCCAACAGCACACCATAGTGCGTGGCATTGGTCATGACATGTTTCACATAGTCACGTGTTTCCAACAAAGGAATGCTTTCAGTATATTGGTCTGCCGCAATTTGCTGAAACTCTGGCTGCCAACGGCGTGCACGATTTGGCCCGGCGTTGTATCCTGCTGTGGCCAGCACAGGGCTATTGCTTAATTGTCTATGAATGGTCGACAAATAAAATGTGCCATAACGAATATTGGTATTCATATCACTCAGCGCGGCAGGATTATAAGTTTCACCCATTTGTCGTGCAACCAAACGTGCCGTATCGGGCATGATTTGCATCAGTCCACCTGCGCCGACATGCGAACGTGCAGTGGTATTAAAACGGCTTTCCTGACGCATCAATCCATAAGCCCAAGCAGGATCAATACCTGCATTTTGACTATGACTCACCACATAATTACGGTGTGGCATTGCATAACGGTAACTGTAGTTGTGCTTATTCACAGTACGGTCTGCCGCATAAATCGCACGGTCGTACCACCCCATATCGGTCGCACGTTTGGCAGCTGCCAAAATCAAACCATCATCCTGTCTTAAATAAGCCTGACGTACTGCCCAGTTCCATTCACGATTCACATAATTGGCGGGCGCATTAATTTCACGTAAGGCAAAAGCACGGTTAAAGTGAATATCCTGATTTAAACGCTGTAAATCATTGGTTGTCGGCTGGCTATTTACTGGAATGGCATTGTAACGCTGCCCAAGACGATCTTTTGCTAATAAGTTGTGATAATCATCGCCCTGTGCCAACTGTTTATAAATATTTTGCGCGCTGCGTTTCGATGCTGCATCACCACGTTGTTCTGAGGCACGAGCCAACCAGTATTGCCAACGGTCTTCTTGTTTCTGAGTCACACTCATGCTGTCTACTGCACGAATCACACTTTCCCATGCACCAAAGCGGATGGCCTGTCGGGCATAGATTTCTGCTTCTTCGGGGCTAAATGGCAAGCCATAACTGGCATCTAAGGCGCTTAACACTTCACGGTTGAAATTATTTTTCATCACCGTGGTGCCACCAATATAGCCTACTGCACGGTGCAACGCTTTTTGTACGGCATCGGGTGTACCCTCTGCACTCCGTTTTAGTGAAGACAAGGCCGAATCCAGATCACTGTCAGCCAAACGACCTATGGCATAAATTAAATAAGCGTGATCTTCATTGCTGGCTTTTGGGGCCGACCATAAATAATTCAGTGGATTGGCCTGAATACTGTTCAGTTGTGCCAAACTCAGATTCATACCTAAACTTTGCGCAGTCGCCAAAGCTTGCCCGGACTGCCCTGCACGCAGTTGTCCCCACAAACGCTGCTGCTTGTCTTGCTGAGTCATAATTGGACTAGAGAGCATCATTCGACCTAGACCTGTACAAGATTCAGGTTGTGAGTTCGTGGTCAACCAAACATCTTTAAATTCCGCGACCACCAAAGGATCACCCGAACGGGTACGAACTTGTGCCATGGCACAGCTTTCGGCCTGATCAGCATTACTCACATAGGCAAGCACAGGTTGTGCACTGCTAAAATCGGCCTGTTTCACTTTTTCTTCGATGTAATCGGCTGCGAGTTTTTCTGCCATCGCTGATTGTGGATGGCTCTGTGCAAACTGGATAATAGCAGTGGCAGGCTGCATACCAAGGTTGGTATTTAATGACCAATATTCAGGATAATAGCCCAATACATCATTTTGCATGGCATATTGATACTGCTGCAATAAATCGACATCACCTGAATTGGCTGCACGCAGTGCATCATTAAACTGTTCATTTGCGGCATGCGTACCCGTCATCACGGCAAGCGAAACCAGACTTAGCACAAGCTTTTTCGTTAATTTATTATTTTGTTTCATCATTTGCAGCATTCGCTTGCCTTCAGTCATTTACTTCCGCCTCGAGGTCCGCATCTCATCTTTAGGTTTAGTTTAATTAGTCTAGAACCGCAGTTGTGTTCTGTTATGTAACCTTCTGATTAGACACTATTAATCTTAGAACTCATGTTCAAACAAATTTCTTCATATTTCAATCAGCTGTTGTGCTGATTTAAGGCTGTCAGTTTAGCGTGAATTCCTGCTAAAATATGCGCCTTTCTTTTGTCTAATGACGTTTATTTTTTTAAACGATTTAGTGAACTATCTCTTAGGAGCCTACATGACGGTTCAAACCTTCATCCCCAATGGTGCCCAAGCTGCCTCAGAAAACACTGTTACCCAGCCACAGCACACCCCAGCCGACGGTTCAGTCAAAAAACTGTATATCGAAACGCAAGGGTGTCAGATGAATGAGTATGACAGTCACCGTATGGCAGACCTTTTAGGCGATTCTCACGGCTATGTACTGACCAGCAACCCTGCTGATGCCGATATTCTGCTCATGAACACCTGTTCGATTCGTGAAAAAGCGCAGGAAAAGGTGTTTTCTGAATTAGGTCGCTGGCGTAAGCTGAAAGAAAAAAATCCTGATTTGGTGATTGGCGTAGGCGGTTGCGTCGCTTCTCAGGAAGGTGACAACATTCAAAAGCGTGCCCCGTATGTGGATATGATTTTTGGCCCACAAACCTTACACCGTTTACCGCAATTGCTTGATCAACACCACGATCAGGTCGAAAAACCAAAGAAAGAAAAAATCAAACTGGTGGATATTTCTTTCCCAGACATCGAAAAATTCGACTTTTTACCTGAACCGCGTGTTGAAGGGTTTAAAGCTTTTGTGTCGATTATGGAAGGCTGTTCAAAATACTGTTCTTTCTGCGTAGTGCCTTACACGCGCGGTGAAGAAGTTTCACGTCCTTTAGATGATGTCTTAGCTGAAATTGCGACTTTGGCCGAAAAAGGCGTGCGTGAAATTAGCTTGCTCGGTCAAAACGTAAATGGCTATCGCGGTGAAACTTTTGACGGTAAAATTTGTACTTTTGCCGATTTACTGCGTTTGGTTGCCGAAGTACCTGGCATTGGACGAATTCGCTACACCACATCACACCCGCTTGAATTTAATGATGATTTGATTCAATGCTACCGTGATTTACCGCAAATGGTGTCGCATTTACACTTGCCTGTGCAAAGTGGTTCGAATGATGTGTTACAAGCCATGAAACGTAACCACACCATTGATGTGTATATCGACAAGATTGCCAAGTTACGTAAAGTACGCCCAGACATGCACTTATCTAGCGACTTTATTATTGGCTTCCCGGGTGAAACCGATCAAAACTTTGAAGAAACTTATCAGTTTATTCAAGATATGGATTTTGACCATTCTTATAGTTTTATCTACTCAAAACGTCCGGGAACACCTGCATCGGAACTCGAAGACACCACCCCTGAAGATGTTAAAAAGGAGCGTTTGGCCAAAGTTCAGCAATGGATCAAACAATCTAGTATTGATAAGACCGATGCCATGCTTGGGACGGTACAACGTGTCCTAATTGAAAATGTTTCCGACAAAGACCCGAACATTTTAGTGGGTACGGCCGACAATACACGTTTAGTAACATTTATTGGTGACCCTGCTTGGGTCGGACGCTTTGCGGAGATTGAGATTACCGAGATTAAAACTTTGAATTTAGTTTACGGTGAACTCTTGAATCTTGAGCCTGACGTGGCGTAATGTAGGAGCTAAAGTCCAATAACAGATTAAGGAATTCTCTTGACTGCAGCGATTCGACGTACAGTAACTTTTCCTGGCATTTCAATGGAACGTCTAAAAAGCATGCTCGGTGCTTATAACGGACATTTGAAACAAATCGAACAACGTCTAGACGTCCAAATTTCTCATCGTGGTGACGCCTTTTTTATAGATGGGGAAATTGATGCAGTTGAACGAGCCGAAACGCTCTTGCAACGCCTGCATGAAGAAGCGGAAAGCTCTGCACAAATTAGTGCAGACACGCTCCACATGATGATTCAGGGCAGTCAGACTGACCGTGAATTACAATCGGATGATGGGCAAGAGCATACTGGATTGGATGCTGTTTGGTTGCAAACCCGCAAAGGGCGCATTAATCCACGCGGTGCCAACCAAAAGCGTTATGTGCAACGTATTTTGCAAAGTGATATTTCATTTGGTATTGGCCCTGCAGGTACGGGTAAAACCTATTTGGCTGTTGCCTCTGCCGTAGATATGTTGGAACGCAATGAAATCCAGCGGATTCTATTGGTGCGCCCTGCGGTTGAAGCGGGTGAAAAACTGGGCTTCTTACCGGGTGATTTAACCCAGAAAATTGACCCGTATTTGCGTCCCCTTTATGATGCCCTGTATGAAATGCTCGGCTTTGAAAAAGTTGCTAAGCTGATTGAACGTCAAGTGATTGAAGTTGCACCACTGGCGTATATGCGTGGTCGTACCCTCAACCACTCTTTTGTGATTTTGGATGAAGCCCAGAACACCACGCCTGAACAGATGAAGATGTTCCTGACCCGTTTAGGGTTTGGTTCACGTGCAGTGATTACTGGTGATGTGACTCAGGTGGATTTACCACGTGGTCAGCAGTCTGGTCTGGCACATGCCTTACGTGTGATTGATAAAATCCCTGAAATTCATATTACTCGTTTCCATTCTCGTGATGTCGTGCGTCACCAGCTGGTTCAGAAAATTGTTGAAGCCTATGAAGGCTGGGACAGTGAGCAACAGCGTTTAAGTGCCGAAGCGCGTGCAGAACGTAAAGCGCGCCAGGAAGCATTAATTGCGGAAAATGATGCCGCAGCAGATGCACAGCACTAATCGCTGTGCGCTCTGCAACCTACTGAAGTATTAAGGATTCATTTTGAAATTAAGTCTCAGCCTGCAACAGGACATTCAAGCGCCTGAGCTGGTGTTAAAACGTGCCTATCTGAAAAAAGTAGTCGAAACCACTTTAAGACATATAGACACTCAAAGTGATTGTGAAATTGGAATTGCCTGTGTCGATCATGCCGAAAGTCACAAGCTCAATCTGGAATATCGCAAAAAAGACAAATCTACCAACGTCTTGTCTTTCCCAAGCGATTTACCCGATGAAATGGCACAAGTTTTGCCGAGCTTCCCTATTGGGGATTTGGTTATTTGTATTCCTGTGGTTTTGCAGGAAGCTGCAGAACAAGCCAAAACACCATTGGCGCATTTCACTCACATGTTGGTACATGGCACGTTACACCTTATGGGTTATGATCATGAAACATCAGATACAGATGCCGAAGAAATGGAAGCTTTAGAAATAGAGATTCTTGCCAAGTTGGGTTTGGATAATCCATACATGGAAAGAGATTGAATTTTAAGTTTTAGAAAATCATAAAAATAGCGGGCTAAGGCTCGCTTTTTTGTTTAAAACTACTCCCTCCCAATGGGAGGGAGAACATTCATTAGAGTCCCATGATTGCTAAATACCAGAAGAACATTGCTGCGTAAAGCAGAGAGTAGATTCTTATTACTTGTCCACAAAGTCCTCTCTCCCTTTGGGAGAGAGCCAGAGAGAGGGAAAAACTAGCGCACCTCAAACTCAGCTTCGGCAGGGTCAAAACGCCACGTTCGCACAATCCGCAATTCCGAAATATCTTTCATTTTCGCATCAAATGCACCAAAAGGTGCAGCTTTGCGTACCGAAGTTTTGGCTGCTTCATCCAACATAGCATGACCTGAACTTTCAATTAAACGAATGGCACGAATCCCGCCATTGCTGTTTAAAACTACCATTAAACGCACCTCACCCGCTAAATTCTGTGCTTTGGCCTGTTCGGGGTAATAGCGGTTGCCATAAAACTCGACTTTTTGACGGAATTTTTCCATATAGCCCGCAGTGTTGTCTTGCTTGGCCTGAATTCCATCAATGGTTTTAATTTTTTGCTGACGGCTAAAGTTTTGTTGGCGTTGTAAATATTGTGCCTCAATACTTGCAACCATGGCCGCCTTGGCCTGAAACTGACTATTCAATTCCTGCATGGCTTTTTTACGCTGATTTTCTGCCGCCTGTTTCTGCCAACTGAGCGTGGTCATCAACACTTTTTCTTCAAAGTTTAATTCACGCTGTTGCTGCATACGCTCTAAACTTTCCAATTCCTGCTCCCCTGCACTTTGTTCGGTCATGGGCGCAGGCATGTCACTCGAGATGCGATGTTGTTCACGGAATGTACCTGAACCTTGCTGGTCGGCTTGAGCTAAGAAATCTGCATCTTCAACTTTTGCATCGCTCATGCGTACCGATACCGCAATTTCCTTGACCGCAGCATCGCTTTGTTGTGGTGCAGCAAACTGCACTGCCAAAATTAATGCGTGCAGTACAGCAGCCACCAGCAACGCTGCAGCAAAAATAGGATCTTTCCACCAATCTTGCGTAGAAGGCATCAATTGAATTTTTTTTAGCATCACATTAATCCGACAAAACGTCTGATTCCCCAAGCCGCCAAATGCGGTATAAACTAAAGAGCATTATAACTTTGCTTAGTTTTTGCTTTAATGCAAAACTGCAAAGTTCATCAAAAACTGACTATTGAGCTTTAAATCTTAAAAATGGTGCAACTTATTTTGTTAAACTGCAAGCTTCTATGCCTGTATTTTTAATACAATTCGACAAAATATTTGTATCTGTAAAGAATAAATGACCGACTTGGACTGCCGTATGCAAACCCTGATCACCAATATCTCTCAACGTATCCGTCAAGTGTACCAAAAAGCTGAAGGATTTATTGAGGATGAACGTGAAATTCCATTATCTCAGGTCTTTTTAAATGCGACTTTTCAACGCTTTGTGACCGATAATGTGAAAATGTTGCAAGATCTGCACGCAGACTTACACGACGATTGGTTACGTCTTTACGCAACCCTAGATTATAACGGTTTGAATATTACTCTATCTGTCGATTTAAAATTGGTGCTGATGGAATTGAATAAAGATACTCAGCTCATCGTGTTTGAACAAATTAGTGACACGCAGGTCATTGAGGCGAGTTATCCAAGCTTTTTACATAAAATTGTGGTTAAGTGTGCTTTATTTTACTATCAAAAAATACGCAATGATGACCCTTTGGGCATGATTTTGGAAAAACTCAAAGTTATTAAAGTCAAAGATGATTTACTGCATTTAGACTTAAATCGCTGGTTAGGTAAAAACCGCTCTATCATTGATACACTCAGTAAAGTTCATGTGAATCATGCGGTATTACGCGAAGCGGAATTGGTCCTGACTGGCAACGTCAATTTGACCGCATTGTTCCGCAAAATGTCTGAAGAAAAACTAGATAATGTGGAAGACTCTCTTGCAGATACCCAAGTCACACCGCTGAAACAAAAATAAAGCGAGACTAAAACTTTGCAAGAGAATTCGTACAGAAAAACGACACTTACCGCATATTTCCTAATCTTCTCTTCATATTCAACACCTATAATGGCAGTAAGCAAGTAAATTGCATCTCCCTATTTACAGAGGAAATATCTCAGCAATGGCAAATCATGTATTGAAAAAAATGGGTATGGCAGCCAGTGTGTCTACAGCACTGTTCATGGCTGGTTTCTCTAGCCAAACATTTGCCATGAGTCCTTTCCAAGCCAGTTATCAATTTAATTACAATGGTAAGAACTTAGGTTCTGCAACACGAACTTTAAGCAAAACAGGTAACCAATGGAGTTATGTGTTTGCTGCTAAAGCTGGCGTAATCGCTTCTGCCACAGAAACTAGTCGTTTTAGTTTTAATGATGGCAAAATTGGCTCATCTAGCTTCAGCCGCAGCAGTAAGATTTTAGTTCATAACAATACCATGAGTATTAATTTCAATCCTTCGGCGAAAACTATTAACACCAAAAAGGACGGCGATACCCGTTCTTTTGCGTGGAAAGCGGGCGTGTTGGATGAGTTGAATGCAGAGCTGCAAATCCGTGAAGATTTAAAAAGTGGCGGTTTAAAATCGAGCTACTATATTGCCGACCATAGCGAGGTTGAATCACGTCGCTTTATTAAACAAGGTGCCGAAAAGATCAAAACCAATTACGGTACTTTTGACACGATTAAAGTGGTGCTAAAACACAACAAACCGAACCGTGATACGATTTTCTGGTTGGCACCTAAACTTGACTACTTGCCTGTAAAAGTCACCCACCAAGACAAAGACAAGTCTTATGGCTTATTGCTCACAGGCTATAAAGGTCCAACCAGCTAATTTAGAATATAGCGGCTGAGCACAGCATGGCAGCTATTCATCCTTTGATAAATTGTTCTTGCATTTTTTCAGGTGCTTTTTAAAATACGCTTTTGCTTTAAAAAGCACCTGCCCTTGAGGATTCTCCCGTGCATGCACTAGAACAGAAAATTTTAGCCGAAGGTATCGTTCTATCCGAAGCGGTTCTAAAAGTCGACTCTTTCTTAAACCATCAAATTGACCCAGTGATGATGCAGCAAATTGGTCAGGAATTTGCGCGTTTGTTTAAAGATGCAGGCATCACCAAAATTATTACTATCGAAGCTTCTGGCATCGCACCAGCTGTGATGGCAGGTTTAGAACTTGGCGTTCCTGTCATTTTTGCACGTAAATATCAATCTTTAACCTTAAAAGATGATTTATATCGCTCTAAAGTATTTTCATTTACCAAGCAAACTGAGAGTACGATTGCCATTTCAAACAAACATATTAGCGCTAGCGACAAAGTCTTGGTGATTGATGACTTTTTGGCAAATGGTCAAGCTGCACTCGGTTTAGCAGATTTAATCCATCAAGCTAATGCAGAAGTCGTAGGTATTGGGATTGTGATTGAAAAGTCATTCCAGCCGGGTCGTGAATTACTGCTTGAAAAAGGCTATCGCGTTGAATCATTGGCACGAGTAAAGTCTTTGGCAAACGGTACAGTTGAATTTGTACGCGATTAAGGTCGATTAAAACTGATGTTGGTTCATCATTTAAACCCGATGATCAAAGAGTGCTTAGGCGCTCTTTTTTTATGCTTTTTTTAAACTTAAACAACTCATTTACATATATTTTATTTACAAAACTGTGGTGCTACGCCATGCTGCACTTGAAATAACAGTATTTCAGCAGTCTAGTTTTTCTGATTGCAGCTCTAGACAGCACTTTTTAGATCGTCTGCGTGCATTGATGCATGCGGCATGAGCAGAAGGCAATTTACAGTCATGACACAAGACAATCCGTTGATGCAACACAGTATCACCTGTCCGAAATGTGGTTCAACTCAAGTTGAAAAACGCAACCATGAACAAAACTTACAAAAAATTGGTGGCGTATTATTAGGCTCTGCAGGTACGGCAGCAGGTACAGTAGGCGGCGCAGCTTCAGGAGCTTCTATTGGTGCGGCAATCGGTACTGCCGCAGGACCATTGGGCGTAATTATGGGCGGCACGATTGGCACGTTTGTCGGGGCAATTAGTGTGGGAATCACAGGCGGTTTTCTTGGGCATCGCTTTGGTAAAAAAGCAGGTGTAATTGTCGATCAGAATATTTTTCTGGATTTTCAATGCCTCAAGTGCAAACACCGCTTTAAAGAAAAAATTCAAACAGCCAAGCCACTCTAAGCAACCCAAATCAATTTCAAAAAAAGTGCTGCACATGGCAGCACTTTTTTGATTACATCTTTTTTTATTTTGCAGTACTGCTTGCAGAAGTCATCACAGGCTTTTCTGCCGCTAAATACTGTGCTTCCGCAGCTTGTTTTTCAATACGTTGTTCTTCTGGAAAGCTCAGACTATGCACAATTTCAGTCGCAGCAACACTCGACCATGAGTATCCTAAACTCAATAGACTTAACCCAATCAGCATCCACTTATTCATTTTCACTTTTCCTCAATCTCTCATTTTTACAGCAGTCCGTTGTGCTCAATACATCTGTCTGCACAAAAATTGCTGCGTGAACCGTGACAGAAAACTCTGCTTTTAAAGCGGTTATTAGACGTGAAAAGAAAAAAACTGAATATCACTGCAAATAGTGATTTTAAGTGAAAAGTGAACTTATTTTTAGCAGGCTCAATGCTACATAAGCCAATCGAATTTAAGAAAAAAAAGATAAAAGCGTAAAACGATATCCACATTTTACGCTTCATTTTGATCAAAAAAAGAATCTCACATGCCCTGTAATTTTTTTACCATTTCACCTAGGCGTTGTCCTTGCGCTTCACAGAGGATTTTTTCATCCTGACTCAACGCCTGATCGTGGCGTGGGCCGCTCACATGCGTTGCACCATACGGCGTGCCTCCCGTTTTCGTATTCGATAAAGCAGGATGTGCATTATGCAGTCCCATAATCATCATCCCGTGGTGAAATAATGGCGGTAACATGGTCAATAAGGTACTTTCCTGTCCCCCATGCATCGAACCCGATGAGGTAAAAACACAGGCAGGTTTATTGTGCAATGCGCCATTCAGCCAGAGACTGGTGGTTTGATCCCAGAAATATTTCATTTCTGATGCCATATTGCCAAAGCGTGTAGGCGAACCCAAAGCCAAACCTGCACAATTTGCTAGGTCTTCTAAAGTGCAATAAATATCACCTTCGGCAGGAATACTTGGCTCTGCTTGTTGCACCACTGTAGAGATATTGGGCACAGTTCTAATTTTAACGGGCATGCCACTGGCTTCTACCCCGTTGGCAATTAAATGTGCCATTTCTTTGGTAGAACCATATTTACTAAAGTACAAAACTAGAATATATGCTTGCATCATGCTAAGAAATCAGACTAAAAATGAAAACTATACGGTATTTTGCTGCTTTTTTGGTTAAGCTTAACCATGAAAACAGATAAAGATGATTAAAAAAGTTGAGACAGCCACTGTATGATCGTTGAATATTTAAAGAAACTGCCTTTTTATGACAAACAATGGTTTCAATTTGTCTTATTTGTGCTGCGTCGCTTTGAAGCAGATCGCTGCCGTGAACAAGCAGGCTCTTTAACCTACACCACCCTGTTTGCCGTTGTACCCATGCTCACTGTGTTTTTGGTGATCATCTCATCCATTAAGGCACTCGAACCCGCACGGCAACAATTACAACAATTGATTTACAGCAATTTTTTACCTAAAACCACCATCGCCTTTGATAAAGCCCTAAATGCCTTTACCGACAAATCCAGTAATTTAACTATCATCGGGATTTTGTTTTTATTTGTGACCACGGTGATGATGCTGACTAGTATTGAAACTGTGTTTAACCGAATATGGCGGGTGAAGGAAACCCGTGGCGGCATTGTAGGTTTTATGCGTTATTGGACCATTATCTCACTAGGCCCTATTTTACTAGGCAGTGCTTTTGTCATTTCCTCAACTTTGGCTTCTATGAATGTGCTGAGTAATAACTTTGCAGGTTATGAGCTCAATGGCGCATTTATTTTATGGCTGATTTCATTTGCACTGACCATTTTGGGTTTTTTTATTCTGAACTGGACCATTCCCAATCGCAGCGTACCTATTAAAGCAGCATTAATTGCAGGAATATTCAGTGCTGTTGTATTTGAATGTTTGAAAAACCTGTTTGGTTTTATTATGTCCAACTTCACCAGTTATGAAATTATTTATGGTGCATTTGCTGCCGTACCTATTTTCTTACTGTGGATTTTTCTGTCTTGGAATATTGTGCTTTTGGGTGTTGAAATTAGTTTTGCCCTGACCGCTTTTGAAGCCAGACGCGAGAAAAAATGCCACCCGTTGCTCATGTTAATGGACTTGCTGGAATTGTTTTATAAAAAGCAAATGCGCGGAGAAAGTGTCTCTGAAGCTGAAGCCTTAGATGTATTGGGACGTAATGAAATTGGGCGCTGGCCGTCTTATGTGCTGATGCTAGAACAACAAAATTTAATTAAACGTACTGAAAATGATGAATTTGTTTTGGTGCGCAATTTATCTCAGGTAGATTTTTGGAGTTTTTATTCACAGCTACCGTATTCATTGCCACGTCGTCAGGACTTGGCCAATGTCTATCCTGATGATGAATGGATGCAAAAACTTGGCCCCGTACTCAGTGAAACCGATGACTATTTGGCTGCCAAATTGTCGATTCCGCTCTCTAAGATTTTTGAAGAAAAATAATCTTGTACGCGCTCGCTAGATTTTAAATATCACCCATCTTCAAATTTAAACCCGTATTGAGCTACTAGGTTATTTGAAGATGATTTTTACATGACAACATTGCTGATGTTGAGTCTTGCTCAAGTTCATGGAAAAGCTGCAAATACTTATTTTCTTTTTAGTACTTGGGTTTTATGTTTAAACCAACATTGAGCATTCACCATCAACACCCCCAGCATGACCAAAACAGCCCCAATCATAAAACTTTGGCTCAAGCTTTCATTCAACAACCATACACCAAACAATACGCCAAATAATGGCGTTAAAAATGAAAACACGCCTAAACTGGATGCTAAATATTGTTTCAGCAACCAAAACCAAGCGAGATAGCTAATAAACGAAATCAATACCGCATGAAAAATCAAACTGCCTATGGCTAAAGCTGTCCAATGAATTTCAGCCTGTCCCATCCACCATGCCATCGGCAGTAAAATCAAAAAACCACCCATCAATTGGTAAAACAAAGTTTGTGTTGCAGGGGCTTCCGATAAACTACTTAGACGTACCGCAACAGTTGTGGCTGCCCAAAGTATGCCTGCACTCAGCGCAAGTAAATCGCCAAAAAGCATCTGGCTGAAGTTTTGGTGGCTCTCTTGTTGCACAGTATCACGCCATAAAAAAGTCACCGCTATGCCAGCAAAAGACAACAGAATCCCGCCCCATTGCAAGCGAGATAAACGCTCTGCAGGTAGTTTCCAATGCAACGCTAAAGCCACAAAAATAGGCGCGGTATATAGTAAAACCACCACATGCGACGCAGAAGTATATTGAATCGCCTGCCCTAACATAAAAAATTCTGCGGCAAATAAAATACCCACCAATATGCCTGCAGGCAGATATTCAGTCGAAGCCCATTGTGTATTTCTTGCAAGCAATAACAAAGGCAACACCATCACAGCAGACAAGCCTGAACGCAGTGCCAATTGCATCAAGGGTGAAATATCTGCCGCAGCAACTTTTAGCACCACTTGTTGCAGACCCCAAAAAACACACAAAATTAGCATCATACTGCTGGCTTTTGCATCAAGTGCTTGGCGTGAACTCATGGCTGAACCTGATCTGAGATAAAAAATAGACTTTAAAGTAAGCAGCGGACTCAACCTAAATCTTTTGGATATTCAACATCATTGAGTACTTGAGGAGTTTTGGCATTATGTGCGACTTTGCATAAAAAAAGCGACCTAAATAGATCGCTAATTTTTAAGGATTAACTTAATCATCTGTTGCGAAAGCAATATCACTGAGTCCGGCTTCACTCGCACGTGACATCACTTGCGCCACAGTATCATAACGCGCATCTTTATCTGCTCTTAACACCACGGTTGGCTGTTGAGCTTGCTGACTAGCATCATTAAAGCGGGTTTGCAACTCATCTAAACTAATGATTTGATCATCCCACGCCACTTCACCATTGGCATTGATACTGACCTGAATTTGCTCAGGCGGTAAATCAACAATTTCTGCGCTGGTTTGCGGTAAGGTTAATGGTATAGATGGGTTGGCAACGGTCGCTGTCACCAAAAAGATGATCATCAATACCAACATAATGTCGATCAGGGGAATAAGGTTCATCTCATTCATGCCTGAATCGTTGTCTTCACCCAATTGAAAAGCCATTAAACCTGACCTCCCACTAAACTTTGTTGTGTTGCATTCACTTCAGTTCTTTGAACAGAAGAATCTTGTTGCAACATGGTGTCAATCAACAAACTATGTGCATGATCTTGCAAATTTGTAGATAAGGTACGGTTCACACGCGAACAAATGTTGTAAGCAATCACGGCAGGAATCGCCACCGCCAAACCGAAGCCCGTCATAATCAACGCTTCACCAACAGGCGTTGCCACTTGAGCCAATCCCGCCTGACCGCTTTTTCCAACCGCAACGAGTGCATGGAAAATACCCCAAACTGTACCAAACAAACCCACAAACGGTGCTAATGACGCAATTGTACCCAGTACCGATACGCCTTTTTCTGCCGATGCTTTTTCTACCGAAATTTGACGCAATAAGGCTTGCTCAGCAACCGCTTTACGCTGCTCAAAATTTAAGGGCACCAGTTTTGCTTTAAGCTGATTTAAAGCCTGTGACAGTTGAGCATAAGCTTGTTGCTTCAATTGGCGCGTGCCTATCAAACGTAATGCGAAGATGGTCCATGTCGCAATCGACATCGCCAATAACACGAAATACAGCGTTTTGCTGACTGCATCTGCGTGTTGCCAATAGACGGAAAAGTTCATACTCGAACTCCTGTTGAAGGTTAGCCGTTAGGGTTCAATGTCAATTCAAAAGGCTGCTCAGCACGAATTGGATAAGCCACGCCATTTTCTTTGTACGGTTTGAATTTTGCACTACGCACTGCGCGTAAAATCTTTTGATCTAAAGCAGGTACACCACTAGAACGCGTAATTTGAGCATCGGTGATCACGCCTTTTTCATTGGCTTCAATCCGAACCACCACGTTACGGGTTTCTCCCTGTAAATCACGATTGGTATAAGAAGGTTTTGGAGAACGACTCCATTGCACGCCTGAGCCGCCAATCGACACTGTTTTTGGAGCAGAAGGTGCGACAGGAGCAGGTGCTGGCGCAACAGGTGCAACTGTCGGTTTCGGTGCAGGCTGTACCACTTTAGTTTCAGTCACCGTTGCTACAGGTGCAGGTTGCACCACACGTTCGACTGGTTTTTCTACGGGCTTCGCCACGGGTTTAGGGGCTTCTGCTTTTTTAACTTGCTGTACTTTTTCTACTTTTTTCGGTGGCGGTGGCAACAGTTTTTCTACCACAGGCACTTCTTTTACAGGCTGAGGCTTGGGTTTTTCAAGCTGTGGTTCAGCCTTAGGTTGCGGTGGCAACGGTTTAGGCTGTTCTTGAATTTTTACAAAGCGTACTTTTAAAGGTTCTTTTTCTATGGGCTTTAAGGTCGGAGTTTGCATTTGCCCCAATGCCCACAACACACCGACATGACCTAATGCAACAACAGCTAAAGCCGTCACAACTTTCTTTTTCATGGCATTGGGCATTTGTAGCATAGCGTTGGGAGATTGGTTCATTAAAGTCAGCGACCTTCAAAAGCAATTGCCAAACCATCACAATTCCGAACGATCAAACTGATCGGTTAGCACAATTAAAGTAACGCAATAATAAATGAGAAGTGTTTTCATTTGCAACTATTTTTTAATAACAAACGTGAATCATCCAATAAATTTGCTATTTTAAAAACAGTTTAAATAAATGTTATAACATTACAATTTTAGCATAAAAAAACATGCCATGTCGGCATGTTTTAATTCGATTTTTAGATAGCTTTTACCCTATTGAAATACAACAGTTTTGTTGCCATCTACAATAATACGGTCTTCCAAATGCCATTTAACTGCACGTGCCAGTACATTACGTTCCACATCCTGACCCAATTCACGCAGTTGATCTACCGTAAAGTCGTGGTTTACACGCTCTACATCTTGCTCAATGATCGGACCTTGATCTAGGTCTGCTGTTACATAGTGTGCAGTTGCACCAATCAGTTTTACGCCTTTTTCATAAGCTTGTTTATATGGATTTGCGCCCACGAAAGCAGGCAGGAATGAATGGTGAATATTGATCACTTTCATTTCCCACTTAGAGACAAACTCTTCATCCAAAATTTGCATATAACGCGCCAATACCAACAAATCATTGTCTTGCATCAATTCATCAATTTTAGCGTAAGCTTCACGTTTATTTTCTTTATTAACAGGCACTACTTCAAACGGAATACCAAAGTTTTCTACCGCTTCACGCAAGGTGTCATGGTTCGACACCACTTTGGTAATTTCACATGGTAAACCACCACGTGAATGACGCCATAATAGTTCGAGCAAAGCATGATCAACTTTAGACACCAAAATGCCGACTTTTTTCACATCGCTGACCAAAGCCAAACGCCATTGCATTTCATAACGCTCTGCCACGTTAGAAGCAAAGGTTTGCAATAAGCTTTCTTTACGGCTTTGCAAGTGATCCAGTTCAAACTCAACCCGCATGAAATAACGCCCGCCCTGAGCTTCTGTTGCGTATTGATCAAGCGCGGTAATGTTGGCTCCTTGATGATACAAAAAGCTCGATACAGCCTGCACAATACCTGGCTTATCTTCACAGGTAATCAGTAAACGTGCAGTATTCGCAGTCGTCATATTCATGTTGTTTTTAGTCACTACTTGGTTAAATTGAAAAACAAGCCGAGTATTCTAGCGCGTTTCTCAGACATTCTAAATAGCCATTCTCAGTCTCTTAGTCGGCTTGAGTATTTTTACTGGATGATAAACTCTCAAACAGTTCAGATGTGCCTAGTGTTTCTAGTAAACGCTCATAGGTTGCACGACTTTCACCCCGTAAATATGCCCCTTCAAGGAACAGCATTTGACGTAAAGCCTGCCAAATCCATTTTTCTTCCAAATGGTTTGAATCGGTAATGTGACCCGACATATATAAGAAGTTCGTCCAGTTGGTCAGCACAATCCAAATATTGATAATCAAGGCTTCAATTTCTGACTCAGTCATTTGCATCAGACCCGCATCCACAAAGGCCTGATAAATTTTTTGTCCCTGCTGCATGACCTGTCCTGCAAAACGTGGATACATTTTGCGGAAATCTTCATTGGTTTCGACCAAATGATAGACATCGCGATGCAAAAAACGATAAGCCCACAGCTGACTACTGAGAACCTGAAAATAACGAATTTTGTCATTGGCATCTAAGCCACGATTTTCAGGCAAAGCCAGCATTTCTAAAGTTTCTTGCTGATATTGTTCCATCAGCTCTTTAATAATTTCGTTCTTATTGCGGAAGTGGTAATACAAGTTTCCTGGGCTCATGCCCAGTTCTGCCGCAATATGATTGGTTGTTACCGAACGCTCACCACGCTCGTTAAACAATTGCAAACTCAATTGCAAAATACGTTCTTTGGTTTTCAACGTTTTGGTTTGAGACATCCTAAAAACAACCATTCTTTAAAATTTGGGGGGCATGAAAACATAAAGTCACTTGACTGATTAGAGTAAATACTCTAAAAATTAACTTATATTGCTTTTATTGAATGGTAACATGCCATGAACAGTCAAACAAAAACAACTTCAATGACCCCACATTCACCCGATTTACAACGTCTGGATGATATTTTGGCATTGCAGAAATATGCCTATCAGCGTCATCCTGTCCCAAGTGCCAAAGAACGCATTGAACGCTTAGCCCGCTTAAAACGTGTGATTGTGAAATATCAGGATCAATTTGCCGAAGCCATTAACCGTGACTATGGCAACCGCGCCATTGCAGAAACCAAAATTGGTGAATTACTTACCTGCTTGGAACATATCAAATATTACAGCAAAAACCTGACCGACTGGATGAAGCCATCTAAACGTCAGGTTGGTATTATCCACCAACCTGCAAAAGCATGGGTACAGTATCAACCTTTAGGGGTAATTGGCATTATTGCACCTTGGAACTATCCGCTGCTGTTGTCTTTAGGCCCACTGATCTGTGCTTTGGCTGCAGGCAACCATGCCATGATCAAAATTTCCAGTGCTTCTGCGCATTTTGGTAAAGTACTGGAAAACGCCATGAGCGAAGCATTTCCACAGGAATTGGTGGCAGTAATTAATGGCGGCGGTATTATTTCCGATGCGTTCTGTCATTTGCCTTTTGACAAAATTATTTTCACAGGCTCTACCGAAGTCGGCAAAACTGTAATGGCTGCCGCGTCACAAAACCTTGTGCCTGTCATTTTAGAACTAGGTGGAAAATCCCCTGTTTTGGTGCATCCATCTAGCGATATGGTCGATGTAGCGCAGCGTATTGCGGTAGGTAAACTCTGGAATGCTGGACAAACCTGTGTTGCACCCGACTATATGTTCTTGCCTAAAGGCAAAACTGCCGAATTTATGGAGCATTTCGAGCAATTTGTGACCGAAATGTATCCGCATATTCGTGATAACCAAGACTACACTTCTATTATTAATGACAAACAATATCGTCGCTTACAGGGCTATTTAGAAGATGCACGTGAGCGAGGTGCAAATATTATTGAAATTAATCCGCAAAGTGAAAATGTGGCTGCAACCCGTAAAATGGCACCAACGGTACTGACCAATGTCAGTCCAGACATGCAAATTATGCAAAATGAGATCTTTGGTCCAGTCCTGCCAATCTTAGAATATGAACAAATTGATGATGTAATCGAGTTTATTAATAGCCGACCGCGTCCTCTTGCTTTATACTATTTCGACTTTGATCAGGCGCGTGCCGACTATGTCGCACAGCGAACCCATTCAGGGCATTTCGGACTCAATACTGTATTGACCCACGTTGCACAAGATGACTTACCATTTGGTGGTGTTGGTGCATCGGGCATGGGGAAATATCACGGTCCAGAAGGTTTTTTCAGCTTGTCACATGAACGGTCGGTAATGTCTAATCCGAAGCTTTACAGCTTGAAGTTCATTCTCCCCCCATTTGATAAGCCGATTCATCGATTGATTTCGAAGACGCTTCTTCGTTAACTGATCAAGGCATGAGCTATCAAACACGCTCATGCTGTTTTTGAAGAAAATCGCTTGTCTTTTAAGCGTATTTTTGATATAAAACGCCCCTTGAATGAATTCATCCGTTTATTTTTGACTGGCCATACAGATTTGCTGTTGGCTAAATCAATGGAGTTACACCATGTCTAAGGTTTGCCAAGTTACCGGCAAGCGTCCAGTCGTTGGTAACAACGTCTCACACGCCAACAACAAAACTAAGCGCCGGTTCGAGCCGAACCTGCACAACCACCGTTTCTGGTTAGAAAGCGAAAAACGTTTCGTACGTCTTCGTTTAACCACTAAAGGTATGCGTATTATCGACAAATTGGGCATTGAAAAGGTTGTTGCTGACCTTCGTGCTCAAGGTCAAAAGATCTAAGTAAGGAGTCAGGACAATGCGTGATAAGATTCGCTTAGTTTCTACAGCTGGTACAGGTTATTTCTATACCACTACTAAAAACAAACGTACTATGCCGGAAAAAATGGAAATCAAAAAATTTGATCCAAAAATCCGTCAACACGTAGTTTTCAAAGAAGCTAAAATCAAATAATTTTAGCTTTTTTAAAAAACGACCTTATTCAGGTCGTTTTTTTTGCACTTTTTTTGCCTCACTTGTTAAAATTTCCTCGTTTTCTTTTTTGGCACTATTTGTGCTTGTCTTATTTCAGTCTTTTGACCGCACCTTCACCATGGCTTAGGAGTTTCTCGTGCCTCATGATGTAGAACTCATCATCTTACTTGCCGTTGGTTTTAGCTTGGCACTGATATTTGGCTATATCGCTGCGCGCTTACGCCTTCCACCGCTTATGGGCTATCTGATTGCAGGTGTCATCATTAGTCCCAACACACCGGGCATTGTGGCAGATATTCATCTTGCCAACCAATTGGCAGAACTTGGGGTCATGTTCCTCATGTTCGGTGTTGGCATGCATTTCTCGCTAAATGATTTAATGCAGGTACGACGCATTGCTTTGCCTGGTGCAGTATTGCAGATCGCCGTGGCGACCCTGCTCGGTGTAGGCGTGTCGATGATGTGGGGTTGGAGTTTTGGTTCTGCCTTAATTTTTGGCTTAAGTCTGTCTTGTGCCAGTACCGTTGTGCTCTTAAAAGCATTGGGTGATCGTGGCCTGCTCGACTCCGTGAACGGTAAAATTGCCGTAGGCTGGTTGTTAGTTGAAGACTTAGTGATGGTCTTAGCATTGGTGCTTTTGCCTGCCACAGCTGTATTACTGGGTGGACAAGCTATCGACAATGCCAGTGATGAAAATATTTGGCTAACACTCGGACTGACTTTATTAAAAGTTTCAGGCTTTATTGCCTTTATGCTGATTGTTGGCAAACGCCTTGTGCCCTTCATTATGCAAATTGTGGCTCGCTTAGGCTCGCGGGAACTGTTTACCCTGACTGTGGTCGCTGCTGCGGTATCAATTGCCTTTGGTGCTTATAAAATCTTTGGCGTGTCGATGGCACTTGGGGCGTTCTTTGCGGGGATGGTGGTGAAAGAGTCTGACTTTAGCCATCGCGCCGAAGAAGAAACTTTACCCTTACGTGAAATTTTCTCCATCCTGTTTTTCGTTGCTGTGGGCATGCTGTTTGACCCGCGTATTCTGATAGAAGAACCACTGCATGTTTTAGCTGTCGTCGGCATTATCATGGTGGGTAAAACCATTGCAGCAATGGCTTTGGTGCTGTTCTTCCGCTACCCACTCAACACGGCCTTAACTGTAGGTGCAAGCTTAGCGCAAATTGGTGAGTTCTCCTTCATTTTGGCAACCTTAGGCGTATCGCTACAACTGTTGTCGCTGGAAGGCCAAAACCTGATTCTGGCAGGAGCACTCATTTCTATTACGCTCAACTCTTTTGTTTTCTCTGCAATTGAACCCGTTCAAAACTGGATTCGGGAACGCTCTTACTTGGCACGTTTACTGGAACGTAGCAGCGACCCATTAGCGATGCTACCCGATGAAGTCTCACAGGACTATTTACGTGATCAGGTCGTGATTGTTGGACATGGTGAAGTCGGACGTCGTATTACCCAAAACCTCATGGCTGAAAATATTAAGGTCGTGATTGCGGAAGAAAACCGTGAAATTGTCGAAGACTTACGCGAAAAAGGCATTGCTGCAGTCAGCGGCATTGCCACAGAAGCGGGTGTACTGATTCAGGCACATATTCAACATGCACGACTACTCGTTCTCTCGCCTATGGACATTTTGGATATTCATAAAATTGTGGATATTGCCAAAACCCTAAACCCTGAAATTCAAGTCTTAGTGTGTGCAGAAAGTAAAGCTGAAGCCGAAGTGATTCGTAAGGACAACATTGGTGAGGTGTATTTCGCCAAAGAAGAAATGGCGAAAAATATGAGCAATTATATTTTAAATCAAATTGAAATTGCGCATCATCAACCACCAACGCATTAAGCCAAGTTTGGACTTATGGCGATCTAAGCCAGATATAAAACAAACAAAAAGCGCACTTTAAACAGTGCGCTTTTTATATGAACGATTGCTTTCTCTGCTGATCTAGCAAGTTCACTGAAGCATACAGATCAACTCATAAATTTTGGCTGCTCATCCACAATTTCTGCATGCCACTCATTGACCTGTTTTTCCAACAAGCCAAATAATGCCGCCTGAATCATGTGCTGGGCAACAACAGCAGTCTGATCACCCAATAAGGCTTTGACTTCGTCATTGAACTGGATTTTCACTAACGGCTCTTTCTCTGAGCCTGCATTACGCAATGCCAACTCACCACCTTCAAGCTGCACCAGCTCCAAAATAGCTTCCTGATTACCAAATAATTCTTTCAATTGCTCTATAGACATATATCCTCCATGCTCGACATGGCGGCAAAGGCGCTTGCACTTTGCATCGTTCAGAATATTTATATCGGGCTGATCAAAAATTTTTCAAGGGCTATTGGTCAGCTTAAAACTCCACCATCTCATTGCGAAAACCATCAATTAATTGGGTTAAATCTCGATGCCATTCGCGTAAAATTTTCGTATCTGGCAACCATGCTTGCGGCGTTTGCGTGACTTTAATAATTAAATTAGATGATGTTTCATCTTCAGGTTCAGGCGCACTCGGTTCTGGTGTGTACTGACACAAGCGATACGCTCGCTTTAACTCTGCAATAAAGCCCGATTTACTCAGTTGCTGTAAAATAGCCACTTCAGGGGAAATCTGCCCTTTTGCGGCCATTAATTCTTCAATCGATTTAAGGGTCGGATTGCTGTCATTCAGGCGATAATAGCGTACCAATTCCTGCAAAAAAGCCAGTACTGCACCATGCAAATGAAATACCGCAGCTTCACGATGCGCCTGTGCTTGCTGAACGTGTTCGGTTTGTTCTGCCTGTTGGCACGAAAGGCGTGCGAAATATAATTTCTGATTGGTACGATCTGCATGAAAACGAGCAACACGAGACATGAGTCTTTCCTCAATTTAGCGGTCTAAGAGCTTTAGATTAAACCGATTTTTACACGATTCCCAATAAAAAAAAGACTGTTTTTATACAACCTAAAATGCGCACCAATACAGTGCCCATATCAGAATTTACATTAGAAAATGCGCATAAAAAAGGAGCATTTTTTGCTCCCTTTGAACTATTTTGATGCAGGTTTATCTTCTGCTGCTTTGACACGTATTCCATGACCATGCAGACGCAAAGTATTCAGCGCTTTAATGGCTTTTACTGCCTCACGTGCATGTGGCATTTCTACAAATGCAAAACCTTTAGATTTTCCTGTTGCAGCATCCAACACCAAATTACAAGATTCTACAGTGCCATATTCCTGAAAAAGCTTTAACAATTCTTCTTCAGTCACTGTACGCTCTAAACTACGAACTAAAATTTTCATCTTACAACCTTAAAATAGGTAAAAAACATCAAAAAGCACTCGCCTACTCTACTTTTTGCAGGAAACCTTGTGGCATAGTTTAATCGAGATCAATGCCAAAATCTAAATTAATCGCTTGGCGTTCCACCAAGGCACTTTTCACAGTTTGCTGACGGGTACGGTGATGAGTTTCCATCGCACACAACTGCCGTGTCAGATCATTCAAAAAATAACTGTCCAGTTTGCGCCCTTGTTCATCTACCGTATCACGCGCCCATAAATTAAAATTTTGCTTGGTTAAAATCAGTTCATTTTGGGCACGGGTCAAAGCCACGTACAGCACTCGACGTTCTTCTTCAATATCATCAAAACTGCCCTGCGCCCGTGCATGCGGGTACTGCCCTGCAGTCACATTCGCCACATAACAGACTTTTTGCTCCGTACCTTTGGCAGAGTGAATGGTGATTAAAGTGACCACATCGGTATCAGACTGGCGTTCAATTTCAGAAATAGACACAGGATCGAGCACATATTCTTCTAAAAACTCACTTAACTGCGCATGCTTACCCGCCAGTTGTTGCACCAACTGAAAATCACCCTGACGACGATTCCAGTCTTTTTTATAGTTATCAGCCAATTGTTCCTGAATCGCTTCAATGCCTAAACCGACGCAAGCTGCAACTTCATGGCGTAAGACATCCATTTGCTTCATGATCAATAAAGTTTTTTCTGGCAAGCGTCCAAATTTTTCCAGCTTTTCAATCACCTTATCCATTGTGGGTTCAAGTAACAATTGCTGCGCCAACTTACTCGCACCGACATCACCCACGCCATTCCATAAAGTGAGAAAACGCATCCATGCAATATCATCTAAAGGATTGGCAATAACGCGCAATAAACTAAGTAAGTCTTTCACATGCGCAGTTTCCAAGAGCTTCATGCCGCCAATAAAACGATACGGCACACTTGCCGCAATACAGGCGGCTTCAATATGTCGCGCTGCAAAACTCGAACGCACCAAGACCATGTGATCTGACCACGGCGCGCCTTGCAAGAAATGTCGCTCTTTAATATCAATCGCAATCCATTTGGCTTCATCAAATTCATTCGGGAAAATATGCATTTTGGGTTTGATGCCATCACCACGATGCGCCTGCAACCGTTTGTTATAGCGAATCTCACTTTGATCTAACAACCAATTGGACAGGTCTAAAATTTCCTGCGTAGAACGGTAATTTTGCTCTAATTTGAAAATTTGAGCATTGGGTACGCGCTCTGTGAAATGATGAATATTTTCAAAATCTGCACCACGGAAACCATAAATCGATTGTGCATCATCGCCCACACAAAACAAACTGACCCGATCTTTTAAAGGCTCAAGCAAAGCCCATTGCAAAGGATTGGTGTCCTGCATTTCATCGACCAGAAGATGCTGACAAATTGACGCGACATAATCGACCAGACCTTCCGACTGCGCCAATGCCGATGCCACCACAGCCAAAATATCGTCATAATCGAGAAAGCCACGTGCGCGTTTACGGCTTTCGTATTCCTGCATAATTTCAGCAATTTGATCTTTTAATGCCAAATATTCAGGCTGTTGCTTTTCTAAAGCCACACTCAGTTTTTGACGGGTATTCCGCGCAAAAGAATACAAATCACATAATTCTTGAGGCTTAGGCAACTGACTTGGATTTTTCTTATCATCTTTTCCGCGAATGAGGCGAAACATCATCAACTGATCATCACGATCAATAATAGAAAATTGTTCCAAGCCAAAAGCTTTAGGAATACGTCGTAACAAGTACATACAAAAAGTATGAAAGGTCGAAGCACGTAAGCCTTTGGCTTGCTCGCCCAGTGCCAACTCCACCCGTGCGACAATTTCACTCGCCGCACGGCGGGTAAAGGTCAAAATTTGAATTTGATTGGCTGGAATACCTTGATCAATCAAGTACGCTGCACGTGCCACAATGGTTTTGGTTTTGCCACAGCCTGCGCCAGCCAAGACCAGACTATGTTGATATGCTGTCGTGGCTGCTTGTTTTTGCTGGGGATTCAATTCATCAATTAGGCTGGCTAAACTCATAGTGACTCATCGTACTGGGTGGATGAATAGTTTAACAGATCGGTTTAGGAATAAACCCATGAATATAAATGGCTCGGTTCATGCCTAAACACATACTTTTACACAAGCTCTATTGTAGAGATGTGGATAAGTACATGCTTATCCACATTATTTCCAGCCCAATTCTATGGCAGTGATTTCGTTAATACGTGTCTGTTGTAACGATTCAGGCATTTTACTTTTGCTTTGCGAAAGTGGCACATAACCCGCCATCAGTTCAGCCTGTCGTTGTGGATACAATGGTTGCTGATTTGGGTCTGCATAACCAATCGGATAAATCGGCTGACCTGTGCTCAAATCGTATTTATCTGTGGCACCAAAGGTATGCAGTAATTCATGCACCATCACCATCGTATTACGCTGACTGTGCGCAGCAGAAGCAAATAAATTCACCGAGCCAATTTTGCCTTTTTGCAAAGCGGTGGAATGCTTCAAAATTTGAGTTTGACTCGGATCATAATAATTCAGGTACAGCGTCACTGTTGCTGTACCATCACTGCTTTGTCGTTGCTGCCAAGCGTAAAAGCGGAACTTTAAACTCCAAAGTACAGTGCTAAGCAGCGATGCCTGCTCAGGCACTTTCGGTGGCAACTGCTTTAATTCTCGCCCCTGCTTGAAATAGAGCGCAAGCGGTTGCCCACGATACTGCAAAGAAGCTTGTTTTAGATAGTCTTGAGCTGAATTTAAATTATTGATATTTAATGTATTGATATAGTTTTGGGTGTTTGATCGTCCATCGGCATTGATTGGATGTAACAATACGATGATAGGCTTATTCCAGTCTTGATTCTGATCACGCCAAGCATTGACTGCAACGACCAGTAAAACCAGCAATAAGCATAAAATTCGGATTTTTTTCCACATACTTTAAATATCTTTAGGCAATCACTTTACCAAGTTTAATCTTATTATCTTTAAACTCGACCCAGCCACCCGCAATTGCTAAAACTGCTTCCTCAAGAGAAGAGAATCCGTAAGGAACAATATCGAGCTCTGGATCCAAGCGCTTGATCGCATCTACCACTGAAGCAATACTTACCCAGTTATTTGCATGTGATACCTGTTTCAAAGCTTCTTGCGTCAATTTGATAATGGTCTTAAAAGTTCTTTTTCTTACCAACAATTGACTTCTAACTTCTTTAATTTCAAATAATTCTAACGATTTAATTAAGCCTGAAAATTTAGCTCTTTTATAATTTCTCGAATCAAAATCAGGCTTAACAACATTAATGTATTGATGAACAACCAAAAGGTTTGCCCAACCATGATCATCAGCTTTATCACGTATTGTTTTTAAAATTAGTGCAAGCACATCCTTATCAATTGTAATTTGACCTTGTGTCACCTGCTCATTTGTATTTTCTTTTAAATCTACAGTTTCACCATTGGTGAGGTTTTTCACATCAATGAAACGATCACAAGCGTTTACAAAAGATATTGGTGTTGTGCCCTTACCAAAACCATGAACAAAAAGCCCTTTCTCTCGAATTTTCAAAGCAAGGGGAGTAAAGTCACTATCACTAGAAACTAAGCAGAAACCATCAAATATTCCCGAATACAATAGCTCCATAGCATCAATAACCATTGCAATATCAGTCGCATTTTTTGAAACCGTATAAGCATATTGTTGTACAGGTGTCATGCCACATTTAAGTGATATTTCATACCAGCCCTTTAGTGTTGGGTTGCTCCAATCACCATAAACTCGTTTGACACTTGCTATACCTGATTTGGCGATCTCTTCTAATACAACTTCAACATTCACCATGGATGTATTATCAGCATCAATTAATACTGCTATTTTCTTTGGATTAAGATTCACAAAACCTCTCTGTTTTTTATTTTTCACATTTCAAATTATATGATTTAAAAAAATGCTGACCGAAGCCAGCATTTTCTAATTTGGATAATTAAGCCTCAACCCATTTACCATCTTGGTAAACCAATGACCATTTGGTTTGTTTGCCTTCAGGCGTTTCCGAACCAATATATTGCGCTTGATTCTTACGGCTGAATTTCACCAAGGTTGGATTACCTTCTGGGTCTGCATCAGGTGCTTGCAAAATAAACTGATATTTCGAATCAAGCTGTTCTGCAACTGTGCGTAATTCCGCGACTTTCGGCGCACGGGTTTCACGTACTTTCGGGAACTTGCTGGCTGCCAAGAACAAGCCTGCTGCACCATCACGCAACACAAAGAAATCATCGTGTTTGGTTGAGCGTAAATGTTCCATTTTAATTGGATCAACACGCGGTGGCGCAGGCTGACCATTCTTGAGTACTTTACGTGTGTTTTCGCAACTGGTGCAGGCAAAATAAGGGCCAAAACGACCTGTTTTCAGCTGCATTTCACCATCGCACTTGTCACACGGAATGGTTGGACCATCATAGCCTTTAATTTTGAACTCACCTTCTTCTAGCTCAAAACCTGAACAGTCTGGGTTATTCCCACAAATGTGCAGTTTACGACCGCCATCAATTACATAACTGTCCATGGCTGTTTCACAAATTGGACAGCGCTTTTTAGACATCAAATCTGCGGTTTCAGCGGCATCATCATCGGATAAGGCGGCAAGTGATTCTACAGGTGTCAGGTTCAGCGTTCCCTTACAACGCTCTTTTGGCGGCAAGTTATAGCCTGAGCAGCCTAAGAATACGCCTGTCGTACCTGTACGAATCTGCATTGGTCGTGAGCATTCTTTACAATGTACTGCATCGACCTCTACAGGCAAGTTACGGCGCATGCCTTGTTCGCCCTGTGCATTGGTTAAACGCTGTTTGAAATCGCCATAAAAACTGTTAAGCAAATCTTTCCAGTTACGTTCACCATCTGCAACTTTATCCAGCTGACCTTCCAAGTCTGCTGTAAAATCGTAGTTCATCAGGTTATTAAAACTTTCATCCAGACGATCTGTAACAATCTCACCCATTTTTTCGGCAAACAGACGACGGTTTTCCAGTTTGACATAACCACGGTCTTGAATAGTTGAAATAATCGCAGCATAGGTCGATGGACGTCCAATACCTTTTTTCTCAAGCTCTTTCACCAAAGAGGCTTCGGTAAAACGCGCAGGCGGTTTGGTAAAGTGTTGTGATGGATCAAGCTTCTCTAATTTAAGAATTTCACCGACTTTAACTGCAGGCAGTAACACATCATCATCCGATTTGTTTTGCCCACGCACTTTGGTAAAGCCATCAAAAACTAGCGTACGACCTTTGGCTTTTAACTCGACACCATTGGCATCAACCAAAATGGTCGATGATAAATATTCGGCTGGTGTCATTTGGCAAGCGACGAACTGACGCCAAATCAGATCATATAAACGCTGTGCATCGCGCTCTACACCCACCAAACTGTCGCCTTTAAGCGCAACATTAGATGGACGAATCGCTTCGTGCGCTTCTTGTGCGCCTGCTTTATTGCCATAACGATTTGGTTTAGCAGGCAGATATTTTTGACCAAACTCCGCTTCAATATGCGTACGCACCATATTGACCGCGTCATCACTCAGGAAGGTCGAGTCTGTACGCATATAGGTGATAAAACCTGCCTCATACAAACGCTGTGCTAGCATCATGGTTTTCTTGACTGAAAAACCAAGACGGGTACTCGCAGCCTGTTGCAGCGTTGACGTGATATACGGCGCACTTGGGTTGACTTTGGTCGGCTTATCTTCACGTGCAGATACGGTGTATTGCGCATCTTTAATCAAGTTCAGTAAAGCATCGGTTTCAGCTTTGTTGCGTAACTTGAGGGTTTTACCCGCTTGCTTAACCGCTTCTAGACGAATGTCATCTTTTTCAGATTTAGTATCTGCAAAGACTTGCCAATATTCTTCGGGTACAAAGGCGCGAATTTCACGCTCGCGCTCCACAACCAGCTTCACCGCAACTGACTGCACTCGTCCTGCCGATAAACCACGGGCAATTTTTTCCCAGAGCAGTGGCGAAATCATAAAACCCACCACGCGATCTAAGAAACGACGTGCCTGTTGGGCATTGACTTTGTTGGTATCTAAACGCGCAGGATGCTTAAAGGCTTCTTGAATCGCATTTTTGGTAATTTCGTTAAACACGACACGTTGATAACGTGAGTCATCTCCACCAATGACTTCTTTTAAGTGCCACGCAATCGCTTCCCCTTCACGGTCCAAGTCCGTTGCGAGATAGACTTCATCGACCTGCGATGCCAGTTTTTTTAATTCAGCGACTACATTTTCTTTGCCTGGCAGCACTTCATAGTGTGCTTTCCAGTCATGTTCAGGATCAACCCCCATACGGTTGACTAATGCTTGTTGAGCTTTTTCAGCTTTCTGAGCCTCGGTCAGTTTGGTTCGGGTGGTGGTTTTCTTTTCTGTGGTTTTTGCGCCACCACTGGTTGGCAAATCACGCACGTGACCGACCGAAGACTTCACAATGTAGTCCGAACCAAGATATTTATTGATTGTTTTCGCTTTTGCAGGCGACTCCACAATCACTAAGGCACGTTTGTGACCAGCTTCAGATTTGGCTGCAGTGCTTTTGGATGTGGACCGAGGAGCGTTCGCCATAAGTAACCGTATTTCCTATTTAATGGTTTAAAAATTAATGTTCTGCCAAGCTATGTAAAAAGGCTTTCATCTCATCTAATTGAGTTGCGCGAAGATCGGCTTCTTCATCCCAATAGATTCCTACACAGTTTGCCTGCATATCAATAGCATAAATGCCCTTTAATGCAATGGGTAAGCCTTGGAATTTCTCATCGCCATGCAACAGCTCTAGCTTTTGATCTGTCACTAAAGCACGCATTAACGGTAAACGTGCATCGGCAATGAGTACGCTGTAATACGCCACCATACTGGCACGTGATTCCGTAGCTTTGGGGATTTTTGTCCAATCAGGTGCAACCACCAAACGAGGGTGTAGTCCCATTTTTCGGGCTTTTTCACGCATCAATCCTAAAGCTTTTTCTCTTGGGCTGACACGCAGACCAAAAATAGAGCCCATCACAAATATAATGATGGCAACGGCAACCCAAATTCCAGTATTTTCCATAGTACAACCTTTCTATTCTTATATTAGAGTTGCATAAGCACAATATAAAACGCAAGTACCACCGACTAAAATCAACTGGCTTTATCAGAAGCTTATACTGTTTATGACAAAACTTCCGTATTAGGTTGTTCCATCAAACTTGTCTGAATTATTGTTGTATTCAAACAAGTTTTGTCTAGACTTGCCCAAGCCTCAATCAAGGAATCGTTATATATTAGTTTAGTACTTTCTTGCTTAACAATATTTTGCTTTATTAAAATATTGATAAAGTCTTGAGCCAATTGCTGAGCGTTTAACTTTAATACAGATTGAATCGAATTCAGTAAACTATTTAATTTTGCAGGTTTATTATTGCTAATTTTACTTAGATAATCACAATACTGTTTCACTCTTTGCAAGTGCGGCTTAATCTGAATTTCATCAACTGACGGTAAAGCTTTACTCAAAGCCTGTACCTCACCTTTTTCTCTAAATTTAAGAGCATCTTTCATCCGAGATAGCTCATAACTTACAGTCTGATCTTTAATTTGGATCAATTGATAATCTTTTAACTGCTCAATAATCTTTCTGGTATTGCTTGTATATCCTTTTAACCAAGACTTTAGAGCATTGTTTAATGAATTAAATTGTTTGGGTTGATTTTTTAAAAGTAATTGGATTGCAAACAGTAAAGGTTTCAGTTCATCAGAACTTAAATCAGTTTCTTGATTTATTAATTTGAACTCTTTGCTAGGTGAAGATAAGAGATCCCTTTTTAACTGTTGAGACTTAAAACCCATTACTGTCAATAAATCAACAATATATTCAATTTTCTTGTCATTAGACATTACATCAAATTCAACATTTGATTTATCCATTTGAATAGATAACTGACCAGCTAAGAAAGCTAATCCAAAATCTGCAGCATCTGGGCCAATCTTAGGCATTTTAATAAGAACAAGCTTTTTCTTGCTCACAAAATCAGAAAGCATCTGCAAACCATCTAAGCTTAAATTTATAGGTGATTTTGCATATACCAAATACACGAATTGATATTCAGATAAATATTTTAGAAGTTCTTTTTCTGATTTATGTAAATTTTCAATATCCAACAACAAGACTTTTTTCATACACTCTCACAATCTTTTAACTCAAGAACATCTCATGACTATATAGCACTTCATGTCCATTCCAATAAATATAGCCTTTTTCAATCAGTTCTTTGAGCAATAAACGAATATCAGACTTTGGAAATAACCGCTCTAGTAAATCACGCAACTCATAAATATCTTTCGGTTTTTCACCCTTTAGCTCACGTAACTTTTTGGCAACTTCCCATTGCACAGGGTCAATTTGGCTAAAGTTTTTAAATAAACTGTGCTGAGGATGTACCTCTGCGGCTTCAGTTTGCGCCACGATTGTAGAAGTGACTGTCGCCTCTTGCGTAGATTCTTCCACAGCATCCAAGTCAAGTTGAACCCACTGCTTCAGTACTTTTTTACGAAAGCTAATTTGCTCATCCACCCGCTTTACAATTTTCAGGCTCATCAACATACCAACCACATGCTGCACTTTGTCGGCCTCAAGTTGCAAAATATTGGCAATTGAGTGTTTTAAAGCTTCTAAGTTGGTTGGCTTGCCTGACATTTTTGCCAGCGCATCACAGTACTTTTTTACCAACAGCAATTCAGGTTTGCTGCGAATTGCCATTGGGCTTGGTAAACGATTTTTGCTTTTCCCAGACTGCATTTCAGGCTGAATATGAATCAGGTGACAGGCAATTTCAGATGCTTGCAACATTTCCATTAAAATCTGAATACTGTCAGCCGCAGAAATCACTTCAACTTGTGTTTCTGGCTCTAGCAGTGCCATCAGTTGCCCAACTACCACTGCATATTCAAACTCTTTAAACTCTGCGCGCGGGCTGTCTAAAATCATAAGTTGACCCGTACTGATCCAGCCAGCCAACTCAGTTAAATCCTGCAAGTTATATTCAAATTTTCCTGCACAATTAAACAGATACACACTCGGATGATGCTCAATAATTTCTCGCAACAAAGTCGCGGTAGGCATGTTGTTTTCAAGATCAAGTAACACAACTTTAGAAGACATAAATTTTAGCGAACACGGGTAGATTTTAAGATTTAGGCGCAGCAGCCGAGCATTACAACGGGAAGTATCGTAAAGGTCAAATAAAATTCATGTCTGACATTTTTTGATCTGAACTACCTTTCCCTATATTGATGCGTCTTCAAGCCTTAATAATGCGGTGGACGGTTAGTCAGTGGGTCAAATGGTGCAATGCCTTCCGACAAATCGGCAGACTCAACCCGCTGATACAACAATTGCATTTGTTGCTTTAAACCCGCAATTTCCAGACTTTGGCGTACCACTTGTTCATTCAATTGTTCAACTAAATCGTCCAAAAATGCAATTCGCACTTGCAAATCTTCAATGGGTGCGGAAAATGACGCCTGATCATCTATACTTTGTTTAGTCATTTCAAATCCTCATTTGAGATTTTTTAGGAAACACTATGGCCTATATTACTTTAAGGGATGTCCAGCTTGCATTTGGTGGACCTGCCTTGCTCGACGGCGCGAATTTTAACCTAGAACGTGGCGAACGAGTGTGTTTGATTGGCCGTAATGGGGAAGGTAAGTCTACTCTACTTAAACTGATTGAAGGAAGTTTACTGCCCGATGCCGGTGAAGTATCGCTGCAAAATGGCATCACTATTTCTATGCTGGCACAAGACGTACCGATGTCGTCTGGTAAAGTGGCCGATATTGTGGCCGATGGTGCAGGTGAAGCAGCTGCGGTGCTCAAAGCCTACTATGAAGCCAGCGATGCCTGTGTATTGGGCGATATGGATGCCTGTGATCGCATGGGGAACCTGCAACACAAGTTGGATCAGCTGGATGGCTGGGCACTAGAAAATAAGGTCAATGCCATTTTAAGTAAAATGGGGCTGGATCCGAATGCAGACTTGGCCGATTTATCGGGCGGACGTAAACGTCGTGTGTTGTTGGCACGTGCCCTGCTCACGCAGCCTGATGTGTTGTTATTAGATGAGCCGACCAACCACTTGGATGTAGAAAGTATTGAATGGCTAGAAAAATTCTTACTCGATCAAAATAATTTAACCCTGCTGTTTATTTCGCATGACCGTGCTTTTGTAGACAGTATTGCCACTCGCATTGTCGAGCTAGATCGTGGTGTGTTACGCAGCTATGAAGGTAACTATTCACGTTATTTAGATTTAAAAGCACAGCAACTCGAAGCTGAAGAAAAACAAAACGCACTATTTGATAAAAAACTGGCCGAAGAAGAAGCATGGATTCGCCAAGGCATTAAAGCACGTCGTACCCGTAACGAAGGACGTGTGCGTGCCTTAAAAGCCTTACGTGAAGAATCTAAGGCACGTCGCTTCCAACAAGGCAAAGTCAATATGGCTGCGCAGGAAGCCAACCGTTCAGGCAAACTTGTGTTTGAAATTGAACATTTACAAGTGGCCTTTGGCAATCAAGCTCCGATTATCAAAGACTTTTCAACACTGGTATTACGTGGCGACCGTATTGGTTTAGTTGGCGATAACGGTGTCGGTAAAACCACCCTGATTAAAGCCATTTTAGGTGAAATTGAGCACGGTGGCTCTGTCAAAACAGGCACACAACTGGAAATTGCCTATTTTGACCAATTACGTAACGTCTTAGATTTGGAAAAGTCAGTCAAAGATAACGTATCTGAAGGTTCAGATTTTGTTGATGTGAACGGACAACGTCGTCATATCTATAGTTATTTACAAGACTTTTTATTCTCACCAGAACGTGCACGCACGCCGGTTAAAGCTTTGTCTGGCGGTGAACGCAACCGTATTTTACTGGCAAAATTACTACTCAAACCATCTAACCTAATTGTGATGGATGAGCCGACCAACGACTTAGATATGGTCACTTTAGAGTTGCTTGAGGAAATGCTCAGCGACTATAAGGGTACTTTATTGCTGATTTCACACGACCGTGCTTTTATGGACAACGTGGTGACCTCGACTTGGGTATTTGATGGCAAAGGCAATATTGATGAATATATTGGCGGCTATCAGGACTACTTGCAGCAACGCCCAGACCAAACTGTAGTTGATCAAAAAAGTGATGTTAAAAAAGCCATTGCCAAAGCCGAAGCAGCTGCAGCAGCGCCAACGGCCAAAAAAGTAAAATTGAGCTATAAAGATCAACGTGCTTTAGAGCAGTTGCCAGGTGAAATTGAAGCACTGGAACAGGAACAAACCGAATTGGCTGAAAAACTGGCGGATGGTTCTTGGTTTGTAACAGATGCCAATGCAGCCACCAAAGCCTCACAGCGTTTGGCTGAAATTGATGAAGAACTGCTGAAAAAACTAGAGCGTTGGGACGAACTGGAAAACTTGGCGAATGGTAACTAAGCATATTGGCTTAAGTGATTATTCCTAACTTTTTAAGCACAGGACTTGTCCCCAATACCAAAGCTTTGCAAAACCATTTTAAGCATCTTTCCCATTGGACGTATGCTTTTAAATTTTAAAATCGGTTCGTGCTAAACTGCAACGATACAACACTTTACACGGTCATTATGAGTCAACACACTGAATATCCACCAGGCGAATTTCAATGGTCTTTCCTGTTGCCAAAATATTGGGGCATCTGGATTGGCATTGTCTGCCTGATGATTTTAGCCATTTTGCCGTGGGCGATTCAGTATCGTTTGGCGCAGCTTTTAGGCAATCTTGCCTTTAACAGCATGAAGTCACGTCGCGTAACTACGTTACGCAATTTGGAAGTGTGTTTTCCTGAATGGAGCGAGGCTGAAGTACAAGAAAATGCTCGCCAAGTCTTTGTTGATCAAATGCTGGGCGTATTTGAAACCTTAAATGCATGGTACTGTCCACAGTGGTTTAAAGGACGCACTCAGGTTGAAGGTTTGGAACATATTCAGCAAGCCCAAGCAGATGGTCGCGGGGTTTTATTGTTAGGCACACATTCTACTCTGCTAGATGCAGGTGGCTATGTCTGTGCACAATATTTTGACCCCGATGTGGTCTATCGTCCACAAAACAATCCCTTACTGGACATGCTGATTTACCGTTGTCGCGCCACCATTTACGGTCATCAAATTGACCACGATGACATGCGTGGTTTAATCCGCCACTTAAAAAATGGTCGTGCCATTTGGTATAGCCCAGATCAGGACTTTGGTTTAAAACAAGGTGTTATGGCGCCATTTTTTGGCGTACCTGCAGCGACAGTTACAGCGCATCGTCGTTTACTTAAAATGACCAAAGCCGCAGCAATTCCGTTATATTTCTACCGTACAGGCAAGCTTTCCAACTCGCAATATAAAGTCTTGATTGAGCCTGAACTGCTGGATTTTCCAAGCACAAATGAAGTAGCAGATGCAACGCGCACCAATTTCATTATCGAGCAGCAATTACGGATCGCTCCTACCCAATATATGTGGTTTCATCGTCGGTTTAAGAGCCGCCCCGAAGGTTATGACAGTATTTACTAATCTGTACGGCAGAAGGAAAGATTCATGAAAGTCATGCAGTTATTACCCGAATTAAACAGTGGCGGTGTAGAACGCGGTACGCTCGAAATCGCCCGAGCCTTGGTCGCTCAAGGACATACGTCATTGGTGGTGTCGAATGGCGGACGGATGGTTAACCAACTCGAAGCTGAAGGTTCCACTCATTTAAAGTTAGCCATCCACAAAAAATCATTATCAAGCTTGTGGCAAATCCGTCCTTTACGCCAACTGATTATGCAACATCAACCTGATATTGTGCATGTACGTTCCCGCGTACCTGCATGGCTAACTCATTTTTCCCTAAAAGGTATTCCAGCCGAAAAACGTCCACACTTAATTTCAACTGTACATGGTTTTTATTCAGTTAACCGTTACAGCCAAATTATGACCCAAGCGGAAAAAGTGATCGCAGTTTCTGACAGTGTAGTCAAATACATTCGTGATCATTATCAAAACTGTCCACCTGAAGATATTGTCCGTATTTATCGTGGAATTGACCCTGCTGCATTTCCGCACGGGTATCAACCTTCGGCACAATGGATGCAACAAACCTATCAAGATTTCCCAGAACTTGAACATAAGTTTTTAATTTGTTTGCCGGGACGTATCACCCGCTTAAAAGGTCATGAAACATTGATTGATCTAATTGCGAAATTAAAAACCCAGTATCCACAGATTCATGCTGTTGTTGTAGGCGGTGCAGATGTTAAAAAAGCAGCTTATTTACAGGAACTGGAACGCAATATTCGGGATAAACATCTGACCGAAGCGATAACCTTTGTTGGACACCGTTCTGACATTCGCGAGTGGCTTGCGTTTAGCGATATTGTACTTTCACTTTCCAATCAGGCAGAAACCTTTGGACGCACTGCGCTCGAGGCTTTATCGTTAGGAGCACCTGTGATTGGCTGGAACCGTGGTGGTGTGGCTGAAATTCTATCACAACTGTATCCGCAAGGACTCATCGCGGTAGATGACCAAGTCGCTTTATTCAATGCAGTGCAATTGCATCTGGAAACACCGCAAAGTGTCGCCCCTGTTGAATTGTTCAGCTTGGCAGATATGTGTCATCAAACCTTAGATTTATATCAGCAAGTTTTGCAGTCAAAACACACCTAAAGCCTTAAAACTGAATCGAGCTGATTGAAATTTAATTTGTTTAAAAACAATGAGAATGAAAAAATAAGTCCCCCAAAAATCATCGCCCGAGTTCTACATCCTGTAAAACTCGGGCTCATGAGGTTGTGCTTTCAAAACTTATTGTTATTTTATTGTATGGCGTTCCTTACCTACATCATATCCTTGATGTTTATCCGTCAGCGTCGTCTTCCTTAATGGGATATTCCGTTCCCGAGTCCTTGTGCTGATGAATTAATCTTAACCAGATCAGTCAGAATAAACCATGCGTCATGTGCCTAAATCCGTGTAAGCCATTTCGTACACTTTTCGTTTAATTTCTAAACCGATTTATCCTGTGCTTTATACGGTTGTGCAATTTCATCGGTCACCAGTTTTTCTTCTCGCTCTGCTTTTTCAATCCCCTCCTGAATCGCCTGTTGTGCTTCCTGCTCATCGGCATCAGTTTGGGGCAGCTCTTCCTGAATTCGATCAAACACCCGCCCAGTTTGCAATACCACATACACAGGAAAATGGTCTGAACCGATATGCGCCAAACGCTGCATATCCACCAATGCAAAATCGGTACTATGAAATACATGGTCTAATGACCAACGCAGTAAAGGATAATCGGCATGAAAGGTATTGATATAGTGCCGCCCTACGCGCGGGTCGAGCAAGCCACTGATTCTTTGAAACAAGCGCGTAGTCCGCGACCACGCCACATCGTTTAAATCACCCATTACGATACAGCTTTCATCTAAATCTTTGATTTGATCGCCTACAATCAACAATTCGGCATCTCTTAAAACTGAATCTTTGGCTTCGGTAGGACTTGGTGGTTTAGGATGCAAACAATACAACTGTACAGGCTGCCCCGAAGGCAAAATCACACTGGTATGAATGGATGGAATTTCATCGCTGAGAATAAATTTGATCTCAGTGTCTTTTAATGGCAAACGGCTATACAAATGCATGCCATATAAATTATCTAAAGGCACAGCGACCCGATAAGGATAGTCGGCTTCAATCACAGACAAGGCTTGTTGCCATGCCAAATCAGTTTCTAAAGTCAATACCAAGTCTGGTTTTAAGGCTTGAATATGTTCAATCAACAGATGATATTTCTGATTTGGTGTCAGAACATTGGACACGATTAATGAAATTTGTTTTTCAGGATTTAGCTGTTCTGGACGAACTTGTTTGACCTGTTTTTTCCACAGCAAGGTGTAGGGCAAGACCATTTTGAGCTGATAAGCCAAAGCCGCAATCAGTCCAATTAAAATCACTTGGCTAGACACATCCCACGTCTGCTCCCAAATTAGGAGCAAAACAAAGGCAATGATGCCTAAAACCAAGATCTGTAAACGTGGAAAATCTGCGCCCCGAATCCACCATTCATCACGTGGAATCAGTGACCAAAAACTTAACCAAATGACTAATATTGCAAGCCCTTTTACCCAAATCATCTTGCTTTACTCTTTTGTATTTTTTGTCGTTTTTACATGAAAACCAAAGTTATCAATTTTGTATGTAACACAAACAAGAGATTTCACTCAATAATACTCATGTTTTGTTCATGTAATGCTTGCAGTTGCGCCCCCTTTTGATAGACTTATATTCCTTTATTGTTTTTTAACGCACCGAGGCAAAGTGGCATGAAAGTAGGTCTGGTCGGTTGGCGCGGGATGGTGGGTTCCGTCCTTATGCAACGTATGGTTGAAGAAAATGATTTTGCTCATTTTGAACCATTCTATTTCTCTACCAGTAATGCTGGTGGTGAAGCACCAGCATTTGGTGGTAAGACTGCCCCAGCACTTATGGATGCAACAGATATTGAAAGTCTGAAGCAAATGGATGTCATTATTACCTGTCAAGGTGGTGATTACACTTCTGCCGTTTTCCCGAAGCTTAAAGCTGAAGGATGGAATGGTTACTGGATTGATGCTGCATCTACCCTACGTATGGATGATGAAGCGATTATCGTACTTGATCCAGTCAACATGAATGTCATTAAAGATGGCTTGGTGAATGGCACCAAAACATTTGTGGGCGGTAACTGTACTGTTTCACTCATGTTGATGGGCTTGGGTTCATTATTCCAAAACAATTTGGTGGAATGGGCAACTTCAATGACCTATCAAGCAGCTTCTGGTGCAGGTGCGCAAAACATGCGTGAGCTGATCACAGGCATGGGCTACTTGTATAACAACACCAAAGACTTGTTGGATGACCCACGTTCACCAATTTTAGACATCGACTCTAAAATTGCCGAATTACAACGCGGCGAAGGTTTCCCATCGGCAAACTTTGGTGTGCCTTTAGCGGGTTCTCTCATTCCATATATCGACAAACAGCTTGAAAGCGGTCAGTCAAAAGAAGAATGGAAAGGTCAGGTTGAAACCAACAAAATTTTAGGCAATCAGCAGATTGTTCCTATTGATGGTCACTGTGTACGTATTGGTGCAATGCGTTGTCACTCTCAGGCAATCACATTGAAGCTGAAAAAAGACGTTCCATTGAACGAAATTGAAGATATGATTCGTCAATCAAGCCAATGGGCAAAAGTGGTACCAAATACACGCGAAGCATCAATGACCGATCTTACCCCAGTTGCAGTTACAGGGACTTTAACAGTACCTGTTGGTCGTTTACGCAAAATGAACATGGGTAAAGAGTACCTTGGTGCATTCACTGTAGGTGACCAATTACTTTGGGGTGCAGCAGAGCCATTACGTCGCATGTTACGCATCTTAATTGATTACAAAAATGCTTAAGCCTCGTCTTGAGCACTGAATCATTTTGGATTCTGTGATCAAACTCAACAAGCCAGTCAAATTTGACTGGCTTTTTTATGTAATCAACGTGTTAATATTTTACAATCGACATACAACTCGCTACTCTATCCTTTTCGCCTTGCGATAAATGACCGAGCTAACAATTAAGATGACTGTATATAACAAATTAAAGATCGCCATTTTATCTATTTTGGCTTCACAGCAAATGTATGCAATGAATGTTGACCCGATTCAAATTCAGTCAACAACTGGGGAATTGCTCTATGCCGAAATCAACTTTCGTCAATCGAATGTGAATGAAGCGATTGATGTCAGTTTAGCTACGGCAGAAGATCTGATGTCGATTGGTGCGAGTCACCGTCCGCCTGGTCATCTTAACTTTTTTACACGTCGTAACAGCAATGGTACAGGGGTTATCACCATTACCTCATCTCGACCTCTAACCGAGTCTGAGTTGAATATTGTGGTCAAAATTAAAGAAGGCAATGCAACCCGCCTGCAACATATTCGCACCCCATTAAAACGCAGTGCACCTGCGCCATTGGCCGCTATGCAACGTAGCAATGAACAAGCTTTAATGCCTGTTATGATTGTCAATGAGCAAGATATTGCTTTAAATTTACCTGTAAGTACGGCCTATCAGGTTAAAACACCCAAAGCAATTGAACAACAGGCTTTTGAAGCACCGCTAACCATTAAACGCAATACACCGCCTGCGTTAAACCATCAAGCAGTAACAGTGATTCAAACTGCGCCAAGCCGTAGCGCAGCGAGTGAAAATACGACTGTTGCTGCTCCAAAAGCAGCGCCAGCAAAAACAAATAACAACCCAACACCGACAGCATCTACAGCGACTACGTCAGTCACTGCACAACAATCGGCTGATCCATTGGTACAAAAATTTGCTGAACAGCAACGCACGAAGCAACTAGCACAAACTCAGCCTGCTGCCGTGAAAAAGCCTGCACAAACAGCGGCTGCACAGGCTAAACCAAGCCCTGCCACAGCCATGCCTGCAGTCAATACCCAACACGTGGTGCAATCGAATGAATCATTATGGGCAATTGCCTCACGCATTGCGGGCGAAAACAATCGCCCTGTTGCCGAAGTGATGCAACAAATTAAAGCCAATAATGAGCATGCTTTTATTCAAGGCGATGCCAATCGTTTACGTCGTGGTGCGACCTTAAATTTACATGCACAAGCTAACTCTAAAACAGAGAAAAAAGCCGCAATTCCAAAACCAGAAACGGCCAGTACACCACAATCAGGCAAAGCCAAATATCGTTTAAATCAAGCAGAAATGAGCCTCGTGGCAGAGAATCAACAGGACTCCACCCACGGTTCTGCCAAGAAGAACACACAATCCACACAAACTTCGGGTGACTTGTCATTAAAAGTTATGACATCCCGTGAGAAAACCGTTAAATTACAGAGAAACGTAACAGAATTAGAATTGGCATTACGTCAGAAGGATCACAGAATTCAATTACTCAACGCGCGCCTTGCCGAACTGCAACAACAATTGCAAAAACAACAAGCCGCAAATAAGCCAAAACACTAAATGTTACACACAATGATTTTTTTGGGATAAGGTCAAACAGGGACCACATCCTCAAGGGGTATAAACATGCTGATTTATGTGATTCCGTTTATTTTATTACTGGTGATCGCAATTTTCTTGAAAAAGCGTGAAGCAAGTAAAGAAGCCGAACCAAGCAACAAGAAAACAGCAGCGCCAGCCAAAACCAGTGGCAAGAAAACCACAACTACCAAAAAAGTTGCCCAGAAATCGGTGGTGGTTGAAGAGGTTGTTCCAACTCCACAACACTCTACCCCTGTACCTGTTAAAATTCAGACAAATATTGAAAATCTGATTAAGGAACGCAATTTCTTTGCTGCGGAAGCACAGATCAACCAGGCCTTAAAACGTGATAATTCTTTACACGGTCTGTATTTATTCTTGCTCGACATTCATTTACAGCAAAAAGATGAGTTTGCGATTGATCAATTACTCAATCATATACGCGCTTTGGGCCTTGATGATATTTTGGTTCAAGCAGAAGCTCAAAAACAAGTATTTGATGAGCAAAACAACAAAGCAATTGATGGGATTGATTTTCAACCAACGACTCCAGCGGATTTAGAATCGGCTCCTGTTGAACAAAAATCAACTGCTGATTTTGATGCCCTCATACAATCAAAAGATGATATCTCTTCTGATAGCTCTTCTTTTGACCAGTTACAGCACGAACTAACTTCAAATAAAACAGCAGCACCTGAAGCAGCTTTAGAATTTGATACCTCATCGTTAAATTTCAGCCCTGCTGCTGCACCTGTAGAAAAAGCAGCCGAACCTGAAGTCAAAGCAGAACCTGCTGCACTGGATTTTAATTTCTCACTCGATTCCACAGCAGCAGAAGCAAAAACTGAAGCGCCTGCAATTACAGCTGAACCAAGTGTAAGCCCTGCAGAGGAAGTTAAACCGCTCGACTTCACGTTTGATTTAACACCAAGTCCAGCTGAAACCACAGCAGCACCTGAAACAACAGCCCCAGAATCAACAGTCAATGAAGCTTCTTCAGTCAAAGCCCCAAGTCTAGACTTCAATTTTTCTACACCAGAAAGCGCATCTGCGGTTGAAGCAAAAGCTGAACCTGCAACACCTGATTTTAATTTCACATTTGACAATACGCCTGCTGCGGAAACCAATCTTCAACCTACAACTGAACCAGAAATCATTGCTGCACCAAGTATTGCACTTGAACCTGCTGCAACCGTTGTCAGCACAGATGTTGATCTGAATGATCCATTGGTGAAATCATTCCCAGACTTATCTCAAGTGGATGAAATTCAGTTGAACTTAGACTTAGCGAGCCAATATGTAGAGTTGGGCGCTTATGATGCTACGAAAGCTTTACTTAGCGAACAAGGCGCAAATTATTCTGCTGAACAACGCCAACGTGCCGATCAGTTACTGAATCAAATCGCTTCTTAATTCAAATCAGATTAAGATAAAGCAGTCATTCTTGGCTGCTTTTTTTATGATGAAAAAAATTGCGTTAATCTATATGGGCGGCACTTTTGGCTGTGTCGGTGAACCACTAAGCCCAATGCCTGCGGAGCAATTTCTGCCACGCTTGGCACAGGTCTTACCCCTAAATTTAGAGATTGAATGCTTTGTTGCCCCTGTCATTAAAGACAGTAGTGCCTGCACAGCCGCAGACTGGTTACAGCTCATTCAATATATTCAAAAATTACAACACGATGATTTTCAACATTTCGTTATTTTACATGGCACCGACACCCTCAGCTATGCCAGCGCAGTCTTGGCACGTTTTTTAGCGCAAAGTACCCATGTCATTCTCACGGGTAGCCAATATCCCTTACTCAATGCACAAGGCACAGATACCCGTGAATTTAGTGATGCCTTGGACAACCTGAATTTTGCTTTACAACAGATTCATCAAGTGACTCAGGGAGTATATCTGGCCTTCCATCAGCAACTGATTCATGCCGCAACGGCACTGAAACAACACACCACCGAGTTAAATGCATTTACAGGTCAGTCTGCTTTGGTTTACACGGAGAACAAATCGCAGAATGAGCCAGCATTCAACATTAGCACTCAACATATTGAAAAAGCCCAGCACTTTAACTGCCTGAACTGGATGTTACAGCCAATTGCCATTTCCGCTTTGGTCGATAATTTAAAAGCCTTACAGCAACAGCCACCACACTGCCTCATTTTACAGAGTTATGGTACAGGCAATATGGCCGTCAATGCCGAAGTGATTGAGTTAATTCAGGCCTTACAAGCTCAACAATGTGCCGTGATTCTCACCACCCAAGTCACTTTTGGTGGCATGCAACAACGCTATGCGATCAGCCAGTGGTTACAGGACAGTAAAATTTTAATCAGTGATTGCCAAAGTCACGCAGATCTTTATGCCAAAGCCTTAAAAATGTATTTACAATACGACAGCCTTGCACAGTGGTATGCGCATTGGCAGTCTTCAGTGTGATTTGAGGTGATTATGCAGCGTTTTGCAATCGGAATTGAGTTTTGTGGCATTCGGTATCGGGGTTGGCAAACCCAGCAAGCAGGCGTACCTAGTGTGCAGGAAACCATTGAAAAAGTTCTGAGCAAAATTGCCGATGAACCCATTATTTTACATGGTGCAGGACGTACCGATGCAGGCGTGCATGCAACCAATATGGTGGCACATTTTGATACGCATGCCATTCGCCCTGAACGCGGTTGGTTGATGGGTGCCAACAGCCAACTACCCAAAGACATTGCAATTCAATGGATTAAAACGATGGATATGGACTTCCATGCTCGTTTTAAGGCTCAGGCACGGCGTTATCGCTATGTCGTGTATAACAATCCACAACGCCCTGCCTTGCTGCACAAACAAGTCACTCACGCTTATTATCCCTTAGATGTCGATAAAATGATTGCGGCTGCGCAGAAATTTGAAGGGACACATAATTTTGAAAGCTTTCGTGCCGCAGCGTGTCAGTCCAATCAGCCTGTCCGTCATGTCAGCCATTGCCGCTTAATTCGTCACGGCAATTATTTAGTGTTAGATATTCAAGCCGATGGTTTTTTACATCACATGGTTCGCAATATCATGGGTTGTCTATTGGAGATTGGACAAGGTTTATATGACATTGCGCATATTGACCAAATTTTTGCAGCTCAAGACCGTAAAGCAGCAGGAATTACCGCCCCACCCGATGGCTTATATTTTATTCAGGCACATTATCCTGAACAGTTTGATTTACCGAAAGTTCCCTTAGGGCCACATTGGTTAAATATGCCGGAATAATTTAATCCCTCCCGACCTCCCTTTTCCAAAGAGAGGAGCTCCATTTCGAGGCTTTAAAACGAAAGTCCCCCTTTGAAAAAGGGGGATTTAGGGGGATTCTGTTTAGGAAAGGTTTTAAATTTTCAAACTTAACGCTGCTTGCGCTTTCTATATTCCACTGGGGTTTCATTGGTCCAGCGTTTAAAGGCACGATAGAACGTACTTGGCTCTGAAAAACCCGTTAAGTACACAATCCGCTCCACGCTTTCATTGGTATTCGATAATAATCGTTTAGCCAAACGACATCGATAATCGGACAGAATTTGCTGAAAACTGGTATTGGCTTCGCTCAATTGGGTACGCAAACGGCGTGGCGTGATATTCAATTGCGCCGCTACTGTTTCCAATGTCGTTTCACCGCTTTCTAAAGTTGAACCAATGGCACGGCGTACTTCACCAACCAAGTCATAACGCGCCAGCTCCTGCAGCTTTTCCAATGCCAACTGTTCGTGTAATTGCAATAACTCAGGTTCTGCCTGCCATAGTGGATAATCCAAAATACTCGGATCAAAATACAAACGCGTTTCTTTCTGCCCCAAACTCACAGGACATTCAAAGACCCGAAAATATTCATCATCTGCAGCGCCATCACTGAAGTTAAAGTCGATATAAATAGGCTGAAAACGACCTTCAGTAATAAATTTAAAGAAGCGCAAAACACCCGACATGGCACATTCAGAAAAATGACGATTGACGATATTTTCCGACCACGGCTGCACGCCATTGGTTAAATAGCAGCGTCCATCTTCCACCACCAATTTGGCATCAAAAGCATCACTAATCAGGCGTTGATAAGCCAAAGCGCGTTTTAGGCCTTCACCAAAGTTTTCTGAAGAAATAAACAAATGTTCAATCACCTGCCCGCGATAAAGTGGCAAATGTTCCCCCAGATGTAAACCAATATCAGGGTCTTTACTGACTTCCTCAGCCGCAACCCAAAACGCATATTGTGCATTTAAAGGCGTACGCTCATTGGCTTCGACCTGATTTAAGGCCACACCTGCTTTTGTTAAAATATCTTCGGTTGGCAACCCCGCACGACGAATCGCTTGGTAGCCTAAACGCAATACAACCGATGCATCAGTTAGCTGACCCACGCAAAAACCTTCCTTGTATGTACTTCATTTATACTTAAAAAGATTGAAATTAGATTAACTGCGATTGACCGAACTGACAACCTACCCAAGCCCATTTTTACAGAAAAAGTATAAACCGATGATTCGCTTATTTTACTAACAGATGCGCTGTGTATAGGGTAAAGCATCTTGTTTTTTTCAGAAAAATTGCCTATAATTTGCGCCTTTCCAATTTGATACTCAGGTAGGCTATGGCCAATAAAGAGGAACTCATCGAGTTCGAAGGCGTTGTCACCGAAACGCTTCCTAATACTATGTTTCGTGTACGTTTAGAAAACGGTCATGAAGTGATTGCTCACATTTCTGGTAAAATGCGTAAACACTATATTCGTATTTTAACAGGCGACAGTGTGAAAGTTGAAATGACACCTTACGACTTAACCAAGGGTCGCATCACTTACCGCGCACGCTAAGTTTTAGAGTAAGCTAAAGCCACTTTCGGAGTGGCTTTTTTACGTTCACTTAAAAAAATTCTGTTTAGCCTTTAATTCGTCCCCGCCGCTTATCGAATCACCACATTCTTTTCTTGCATTGCCTTCTACAATAAAGTTTTGAGCAAGGGAGAAAAAGCATGTTATTTCGATCCTGCGTTGCTTGTATAACAGGTCTTTTTGCGCTCAGTTTAGTGGCGTGTAGTAGTAATCCACCGCATTCCACTTTAAACCGCGATGCGTATTTACAGCAATTTATTGGTCAATCTAGCCAATATATCCTGACCCATTTGCAATTAAGCCAAATTGGCTATCAACAGCTTGGTACAGTTCAAGCTACCCCTCAATTGCTACATTACCGTATCATTCGTCCTGTACGTGTTCCGATCCCTATGGCGCAGCATCCCACTACAGGTATTGGTGCTGTTCCGTTAAATATCGGTATCCCGAGTCATGAAAGTTACGATGTTGCACTGACTTGTGATTTGTATTTTCGCCTACAGCAGGGTATTGCTACCGCAGTGTATGTTTCGGGACAACGCTGTTAAGTCGTAAGCGTCCGCTGAATCCCATACCTATTTTTTAATTCGATTTAGGTTTCCAGCAGTGCGGCAGCAATTCTTCAATCTGGGTCACTTTATGTGTCGGCAGCCTTTTCAGCACATCACTTAAATAGGCATACGGATCCAAGCCATTCAGCTTTGCTGACTGGATTAACGTCATGATGTTTGCCGCTCGCTGACCACTGCGCAGCGAACCTGCAAACAGCCAGTTCTTGCGCCCCAACGCCCAGGGACGCATCTGATTCTCGACCCAATTATTGCAAATCGGTAGATTGCCATCATCCAGATAGCGGCTTAAAGCTGGCCAACGCTTCAGAGTGTAATTGATGGCCTTGGCGGTGGGAGAACTCGATGGCACTGTCAGATGATGTTGGTTGAGCCATTCATATAGTTGTTGCATCACTGGTTGACTATGCTGTTGTCGGTATTCGCGGCGGTCTTCCACTGTACCATCGGTCTTTTTCCTGAGCTCTGCTTCTATCGCATACAGTTTCTGAATCAGCACTAATGCCTGTTCAGCGACCTGACTTTTCCCAGTTACATGCAGTTCATGGAATTTACGACGTGCATGCGCCATGCAGCCCACCTCAATGACATCGCCTGATTTAAAGCGTGCTTTATAACCACTGTAATCATCACAGACTAGATAGCCCTGCCAGCCTTTCAAGAACTCTTCAGCATGCTGGCCTGAACGACTATCCTGAAAGTCATAGATCACCGCCTGAACTGGATTGTACTGTGTAGTGGCATAGGCCCAGACATAACCTTTCTTCGGTTTTTTATTATTCTCACCCAT
>NZ_NOZT01000018.1:0-56240 GCF_002412355.1 Acinetobacter sp. YT-02 | reverse complement strand
TTGGCTGAAACGGTGAATGGCTTATACAAAACAGAGGTGATTGAATATTTAAAAGCGGATTGGCAAGGTTTAGCGGATGTACAACTTGCGACACTAAACTGGGTAGATTGGTTCAATAAAGAGCGTGTACACAGTGCACTGGGTTATGTATCGCCTTTTGAGTTTGAAGCAATGTACTATGATAAGATTAACCCGTTAGGTCAGGTGGCCTAACTTAAATAAAAAAGTCTCCGACAAACCCGGTACGGTTCATTGAAATTGAGCCTCGATCTGTTTGCCATCGCCCAGATGGTTTAGAAGTACACAAACTCATTGGTGATGGTCGCTCTAAAGTTTGCCATCGCCCAGATGGTTTAGAAGTTTAGCTACTAAAATTTGCGTCTGTACGTCACGTTTGCCATCGCCCAGATGGTTTAGAAGACTCAATCAATTGGCTTTCGTAACTTCATTAAGTTTGCCATCGCCCAGATGGTTTAGAAGTATTTGCTTTCGACGATAATCCTGAAAAAGTTGTTTGCCATCGCCCAGATGGTTTAGAAGTATTTGCTTTCGACGATAATCCTGAAAAAGTTGTTTGCCATCGCCCAGATGGTTTAGAAGTCAAGCATGTATAAATCATTAAAGTCGGTTGGGTTTGCCATCGCCCAGATGGTTTAGAAGCACACCGCAGGAAAACACAGCTTCAACAACATGTTTGCCATCGCCCAGATGGTTTAGAAGTACCACGGTTGAAGCCGTATTGCTTGCCACAGGTTTGCCATCGCCCAGATGGTTTAGAAGATTATCGGTTGTGGCGCACTCATATCTTCAATGTTTGCCATCGCCTAGATGGTTTAGAAGATGCCGCAGCCATTAACTCTGTGTTGCCCGTAGTTTGCCATCGCCCAGATGGTTTAGAAGAAAATTTGATCTGAAATTTCAACTGGAAAATCGTTTGCCATCGCCTAGATGGTTTAGAAGTGCAACTTTAGCGGCTGTACGCTCAAAAGAGCGTTTGCCATCGCCTAGATGGTTTAAACATTACACCCCTTATTATCAATCAAATTAATTTTCAAAGTAACTCTAAATAACGATGCACCCAATCAACCGAAATGCGCTCTTGCTCTAAACGCCTATTTTTAAATGTCTGTGCACGCAAATCATGAAATAATTTTAACTCGTCAGCAGTGAGATATTGTGGCTCACTAAAAATAGAGTCTGGTTCATCCACCATATGATTTTGGAACTGTAACACTGTGGCTTCATCCATCATTAAAGCAATCACGTGTGGAATTTTTTGCCGAACCATACTTAAAATATTTAAACCTTCAGAGTCGATATCTCCCCAATAAAAAACCTGTTTATACTGTAACCACTTGGCCTTCATCCATGTAATATTTTTACCCCCACCACAAACCACAATACTATTTTCCAAGTAAGGGCACGCTAAACCTGACTGAATATTTTCAACTACAATTATTCGTTCCGCAGGTAACTCAAATTGATCTAGCACCTCTGTAGACAATTGAAAAACGGGGAGTCCTCCCAATTTTTCCTGCACATTTGGGCAGACGGGTTTGATCGTCAACCAACCTTTGGGGCTATCTAAGCAATCTAGCCATGCCAACAACCCTCCAGCCAGTACGATCTCATCATCATAAAGTACATTGCAAATTGCCTCCGTCAGCAATAAGTTCTGCTCAAGAAACTTCGTGTTTACAGCGCTTAATGGCAAGGCCCTTAAATAAAGCCCTGCCCCCATATTCGGTTTCAGCTGTTCAATCAGCTGAATCAACCATTGCCATTCTTGTTGGCTATAGCGTTCTATCTGCTCTAAATGATGAATTAAAGTTTGAAATAAACGGTGCTGATGACGATCATGCACAAAAGACTGCTTCAAAAAGCTGGATATTTTATCCAACCAGTTTTCAAGTTGTTGCTCTGTTCCTAAAAGCTCAGTAAGCTGCTGTAAAGAAAAAATTCGTAACTTTACTGGAACACGTTGTTCTGAAAGTTGTCGATACTGCCGTTCTTGCCATTCAACCAGTTCAGGATAAGCAAAATCTGTCCACGCTTTAAAAAAAGCATGAAAATGCCCCAAGTTATCTCTAGCTTGTTGGTCTGTGGGCACTTTCAGTGAAATTTCGATTGGAAAAGGACGTTGATTTAACAACCGCTGCTTTAAATTTCGACGATTTTCCCATTCTTTTTTATGCAAAATACCCAAAACGGTATTTGGAAGTAATCCCCACTTCTCAATTTTAGGCATCTAACTGCACCCCAAACTGTTGTGCCTCTCTATGCAGTTGCTGTTGTTTTTGCGCCATTTTTTCATCAATTTCCTGCCAAGTAATTTCACATAAATGACTTTCATGTTTCTCAATATCACGCTCGGCAATTAATAAAGAACGTGCTGACTCACGCGCTAAATTCAAGTTTTTATAAGGTGTGATTAAATTAACATGAATTTTCAACGCCTTAAATACTTTGAGTACTCGACGACTAACCGCTTCAGCTGTGTTTGAAAAAGCTTCATCTAAAAACACTGTACTGTAGATTGGATAATCATAGCCGTCTGGTGTTAATACATAAGCCAAACTCGCTGCCACAATGGTTCCAGCAAAAGATTCTTTTTCTCCACCAGATTTACCACTCGATGACTCCAAAACATCTCGTATTTCTTCTGTAGCCAAATCGACTTCTTCTGCATAGAAAGACATTTGATGACGAGGATCAAGTAAACGCTGGCTTTCAAAAGTATGCGCTGTAACCGAGTTACTCGCTTTTTCTAAAATAGAAATTAATTCAGCTAACTTTTTAAAACGTTGTTCATATTCAATACTATTAATACTAGATACGACCCATTTTAGTTTTTGCTCAAAATCTATGACGTGTGGATACTTTTCCTTTTTGTATCCTAGTCTTAGATAGCTGCCAGACTTAAATTCTGTACGCCGTAAAACCTGATTAATTATGGCAATACGGTCAGTAATTTCTTCTCTATCTGCCTCAAAGCGATTCTGAATCACACTTAAAGACTGCATGGTATGTTTTTGCAGACGCTGTTCAAACTGTTCAACTAAGGCAGGCAAACCTTCCTTTTCTAGTTCATGAAAATAGGCAACGCAATCATCCAATGCGGCCAAACCAACTGCCCATTCACGTTGTAATGCAATATGTGACCATTTATCCTTGCCACGAAACTGACCAATAATGTACGTTGCGCTATTTTTTGCTGAGGTATTTTGGTTGCTGGTATGTTCAATTAAACGCTCTAGCTCTTTTTCCACAGCAGTAAGATAAGCATCCTCCAACCGAGGTGTTTCTCCTATACGCTGTAGCAACAGTTCTCTGGCTTGTTCTGGGACACCTTGGTTTGCTGCCTTTTGCGCTTGTTGTTGTTGTTTTTCTGCATCACTGAATTTCTGTTTGAGTTTCCCCCAAGTGTGTTGTAACTGTCCTTTCTGTTCCTGTAGTTGTTTTAATTCCTCTTTTGCAAGCTCCCAACGTTGTCGAGCTTGTTCAATATTGGTATCTGCCCGCTGTAAATGTTGCAAGTCATTGTTGGTCTGTTGCTGGCGCTCTGTCCAATAAGGAATATTTATCATATCCCATTGGTAACGTAACATTCGCTCCCACAAACTCTTATGCTGTGTTACCTGATCTAACACCTTACGCGATTGTGCAACACTCAAGGCATACTGTTCCAACTGTACCTCAAGTTGTTTCGCTTCATGCTTTAATAAATTTAAACGTGAAGTATTGGAAAATCCCAAACACCAAATTTTTCGATCATCAATCCGCTGTTGATCTTTTTTCTCAAAACGACCTTGCTCACGATGAATTAAGCCCTGTTGTGTCATAGAAAAAGGCGTTGTATTCATGATTGTTGTATCTGCCACACATTGCAGATCAAAGCGAAGCAGATGTTGTTTTAACCAATCACGATATGGATGCTCTCGCCAAACCAATTTCCGCAGAAAACCATTTTCTTTAAAATACACACTTTCTGTAGCATCAAGATGGATCACCTGTAAACGCACATGGGTTTTATTATGACGCGCATTCACCCATTGAGTGACCATCGAATAACGATCTTTCGGCACCAATAACGTTGTTTTTAAACCACCTAATGCTCGTTCAATTGCGCCTTGCCAGCTTTTTTCAGCCTCTTTTACATCAATGAGCTCACCAATAAACATTAATTCATGTTCATCAAAATCTAAGTGCTGTCTAAGCTCATCTCTTAAACGCAATAAATGTACATCATGAATATTACTATTAGGTCTGGTTTCTATTTCCTGAATATCGCTTTGAGTTTCTTTCAGTTGCTGTTGCGTTTGTGCGTATTTGCTACTGACTTGAGCAAACTCATCTTGTCGTTGGGTTTTCTCTTGCCCAATATTTAGAAGCTGCTCATGGGCTATTTTTTGGTTATCAATTAAATTTTGCTCGGTTAAATCATCTTGCAATTGTAATTGCTGAGCATCTTCCTGATAGCGCGATGCCTCTATGGTTAATTGCTTTAACTGACGCTGTATCAGTTCTAGCTCTTTTTGTAAGTTTTCAATCCGATTACCGCCTACTTGTAAATAGTCTTCATGGCAGCGCTCTTGTCGTTTTTCCGCATCATGTTCTTGTTGTTCTAATTGCTTAAACTGCGTATGTAATCGCTGTATCTCTTGCTCCAGCTGATGTATTTTTTCAGTCCAAAACTGAACATACAATTCACCTAAATATGCAGGAAAAGCTTGTTTTTCGAGCTGTAGATTATTCAGTTGCAGAGTTAACGCTGTTATTTGAACAGCTAACTCAGGTAATTTCTGTAAATGTAGGACTTGTTCACGCGCATCTACCAAATGCTTATAGTTTGCCTCTAAGTCAGCAAACTCATTTACTGCAGTCTGTGCCAAAGCACGAACCTGGCTTGGTTCTAAAACCAACTCGCGAATTAATTTAGTCAAATCATCAATTTTCTTTAAGCCTAAAGCACGTGATAACAACGCAGGTGCATTTTTATTATCCATAAATAAATATTTACGATACATCTCCTGATAGTCTTCAAATTTGCTATCAAAATAATGCACGCGTGCATCTGTTTTAGGATTAAAATGTTGTTTTAGCTGGCGAGTATTACCGTCTGCAAATTTTTCTAACACTTCAGTCAGTTGCACATTACGACTTGCAATCATATATAAACGATTCACTTCACTCAGCGAATGTTGACCTTGTCCAACCCAAAACAATCCAATTAAAGTAATCATCGAACCGTCATCAGCGGTATATAGCGCTCTTAATGCTGTTGTCACTGCTTTTTCACGTTTATTTTTTACTCGCGTTCCAGCCCCATCATGTTCTGAACCAAAACTACCACGCATATAAGAGAGTAATGTACGGTCTGAGCGATCGCCCTGCGCAGCTGCTACGTTAAAACTAGCTTTACTTGCAGGTTGTAACAATGCCATTAAACCATCAATAAAGGTAGATTTACCTGCACCATTATCTCCCGTAATAAGTGTCCCTTCAGGATCAATACGTGCGGTATGCAAGTTATGGAAGGAGCCCCAGTTAAATACTGAAATTTCTGACAAGCGAATTTGGCCTTGTGCAAATAAAGTTGAGAGGGTCATTTCTTGCATGATGATTCTCCATATTCTTGTTCGGATTGCTGCAACTTGGCCTTTGCTGCTAATTGTTGATATTCAGATAATAAACTTTGTAAAAACTCGGCATTCACGACATAGCGGATAATTGGCGTAATTTCATAACGCCCTTCTTCACCACGCAGTCCCGTTAATACTTTTTTCTCAATAAATTTTTCTAATGCTGCATTTAGCTTTTTACGATCTTTGCTGTCATGATTCGTTAAAGGAATAAATGGAATTAAACTGCTCTGGATTCGCTCAACATCAATAATAATTTTTTGCTCACCCGCAGTTTCCCGCTCCTGATAATACTTCCGCAAAATAAGTAAAATTAAGGTGTCATATACAGTCAAAGTTCGTTTTCGTATCAGTACAGGAAAATCATCTAAAGGCTGGTTCTCATCTTCCTGTTCATCCTCAATACTTTCAAGATTGATGATATAAGCTACACCTTTCTTGGCATCCAAAACCAACTGGATATAAACCTCTGCCAAATGTCTACGAATTTCCGCTTCATATCGGCACAATAAATCAAAAAGTTTTAAGTTTTCTGCTGCAAGAATAACCCCTTGACGCATGAGATAGACCAATACGCGTCGGGCTGCATGTGGCATAAGCGCATCTGTATCACGATCCTGAGCATGCTCCATCTCTGTTTGATTATCTGCATGTTGTTCCTCTGCCCCAGTTGTAGGAAACGAATCTTCTACAGGCTGATTAGCTTGGATTTCTATATTTTTCTCTGAATTTGAAGATGGTCTGCGTACCATTTCAAAGAAGTTGTCATGCTGTTGTATCTTATTTTCTGATTGCATCTCGATCTCCTTAAAGTGCCAGCTCATCTATATTTTTGGGAAATAAATCTGCACTCAAGTAATACACTGGAATACTGGCCTGCAAATGCACACCTGAACGATCCTTAAGTTCAACTTGCTCGGTATGCTGCATTTGTGGTGCTTTAATGGCTTTTGCTATACGCAAATAAGCAACAAGTTCTTCAAGCCCCGCTTGTAAAGGATGTTCATGTGTTAAGTGGGCAATACTCATCACCCCTTTCTGTGCGAGCGTTTGATATACTTTTTCAGCAACAGCACGAACCCGTACATTGTCTAAGTACTTCAGCATCTGATCACTAGGTTCAGTCTTGTTTTGTTGCTCTTCGACCTCACGTGTATCCATATGTTCTGTGGGACTTTTTAAAGCAAGACTTTCAGGCGAATTCAGCTGGATGGAACCCACGGCTAAATCCACTTGTACTTCTGTTTTTAAATCACACTCCGATTCCAACAATGCCACTGCATTTTTTTCTAATTCCGACAACAACTGATCAATCAAACGGTTTTCCAATGCTGCACCACTTTCAATATAAGCTCTCAAACCTTCTTCTGTACGACGTCGGACTTGGAAAACTCGGCTACTTTCGCGTCCTAACTCACGCATTAACTGACCTAAATATTTACGTTGAGATTCGCTTAATTGTTGTGCAATAGGATGATTCAAAATACTGCGTAACTGCTCTCTAAACTCAGTAGAACGATCTTGATCCTGAAGTAATTGACAAAACCCATCAAAAGCACTGCCTGCATCACTTTGGGCAAGCAACTGCTCTTTTTCCATTAAGCTCAGCAATACTTCTCCACGTGAATAAGCACCACTAATCATATCTAGACGCAACTCTTTATCTCGTAGACGAATCTCATCTTCGACCCGTCTAAAATCGCCTGTAAGAATGGAAGCAAGTTGATAAATTTCTCGTATTCTTTCTTTTTGTTCTGATTCTTCTAATTGTGTAACAACACCCGCCAACAAAGCATCTATTTCATTTTGAATCACTAATTTTTTTTGTTCGAGCAACTCCACTCGTTCTTCAATATTTTCACTCAATGCGACCACAAAATCACGAACCGCATCCTGCACAATTCTTAAATGTGATGCTGTGGTATGGGTTGCTCGCTCATCCAAGCCCTGACAAAAACGTAATACGGTTTCGCTAATATCCGTTTTACTCAGTTTTCCATCTATTTCTCTGAGCCAGCCCGAATGAATCCAATGATTTAAATAATGCGCTGCATTATTTTCTGTCTGCCAAATACCCTGCTCACGACTAGATTTGATCAACTCATCCAAGACATTTCTTGCACGGCCATAAGACACTTCATTTTGTTCTGCAAATAAGTCAACAATGAACGCTAAAATATGGGGTGCGTTATCTGCTCTTAATAATTTCCAAATTGAGTTTTCATTATATAAACGCCGATACTTGGCCTGTAACCCTAGAATATTCATGCCATTCCACATCATTTGTATGATGGTTATTTATTCTACAGTAATTTTTTTATCTCCCAACAAAACCACTGAGCAGGACGACACAAATTGTCGTACAAAGTAAGATGATGTAAACAATCACCTTACTTCATTGAAAAATAATAAAAGTGAAAAACGTTAAACCCGAGCTAACTTTTTTATACGGTCACCACAACCTTAACCTACCGCTCCCCATACACCGTTGCAATCAATTGCTCCACCACTTGCGGCTCAGCCAAAGTAGATGTATCTCCTAAACTATCCAATTCATTCGCTGCAATTTTGCGCAAAATACGGCGCATGATTTTACCTGAACGGGTTTTGGGTAAAGCAGGTGCCCAATGCAGCGCATCAGGTGTTGCCACAGGCCCCAAAATTTTGCGTACCCAGTTGATTAATTCTTCACGCAATTCTTCTGACTCGGGTGTACCAACTTGTAAGGTTACAAAGGTACAAATCCCCTGTCCTTTAATTTCATGAGGCATGCCCACCACGGCCGCTTCAGCCACAGCTTCATGCGCCACCAAGGCACTTTCAATTTCTGCAGTCCCTAAACGGTGCCCTGAAATATTCAGGACATCATCCACACGCCCCGTAATCCAATAATAGCCATCTTCATCACGGCGCGCACCATCTCCCGTAAAATATGCCCCAGGATAAGTCGAAAAATACGCTTCAATAAAACGTGCAGGATCACCCCAAATACCACGCATCTGACCCGGCCATGAATCTTTCATAATTAAATTGCCTTCGGTCGCTCCTTCCAGTTCATGACCTTCGGCATCAACAATTGCAGGTTGTACCCCAAATAAAGGGCGTGTTGCCGAACCGGGTTTCAGCGGAGTTGCGCCCGGCAATGCTGAAATTAATATGCCCCCTGTTTCGGTTTGCCACCATGTATCTACAATTGGGCAACGTCCTTCGCCTACTACGTTGTAATACCAATTCCATGCTTCAGGATTAATTGGCTCACCTACCGAACCCAATAAACGCAAACTACTACGGTCACTTTCACGTACGAAATGATCTCCCTCTCGCATCATGGCGCGAATGGCAGTTGGCGCAGTGTATAAAATGGTGATGTTGTGTTTATCAACAATATGCCCTGTGCGCCCCCAACTCGGATAGTTCGGTACTCCTTCAAACATCACAGTGGATGTACCATTAGATAAGGGACCATACAAAACATAGGAATGTCCTGTAATCCAGCCTACATCAGCGGTACACCAAAACACATCATCCTGTTTCAGGTCAAAAACCTCCCTAAACGTGCTATTCACATAGGTCAAATAACCCCCTGTAGTATGCAAAACGCCTTTGGGTTTTCCAGTAGAACCTGAGGTATATAAAATAAATAGTGGATCTTCTGCATTCATTGGCTCAGGTGGGCAGATATCATTCACCGACATAATTTCCATGTGATACCACAAGTCGCGTTCGGGCAGCATCTCAATCGGATTGCCTGTACGATGCACCACAATCACATTTTGCACACAGTCAGTACCTGCTACTTTTAGGGCAGCATCGACATTAGCTTTTAAATAAATTGGCTTACCACCACGCATGGCCGAGTCGGCAGTGACAATTAATTTGGCCTGACAATCTTCAATTCGGCTAGCCAAAGCATCGGGAGAAAAACCACCAAAAACCACACAATGCACTGCACCAATCCGCGCGCAGGCCAGCATGGCAATCGCAGCTTCGGAAACCATCGGCATGTACAGCACCACCCGATCTCCTTTTTGCACCCCGTTCTTTTTCAGTACGTTGGCAAAACGGCAGGTTTCATCATGCAAAGAAGCAAAAGAAACCACTTTATGTCGAGAAGGATGATCTCCTTCCCAAATAATTGCAGGTTTATGCGGATGTTCTTTTAAATGACGGTCTAAGCAATTGGCACTGACATTCAGTTGCCCATCGGCAAACCATTCAATTTTAAAATGCTCGGGGTCAAAGTTGGTATTTTTGACTTGAGTAAAAGGTTTAATCCAATCTAAGCGTCGGGCTTGCTCTGCCCAATAAGTATCAGGGTCATCTATAGATTGTTGATAGCGTTGAAAATATTCTGCCTCAGTGGTGCGGGCAGTCTTTTTAAATTCATCTGGAACAGGATATACGTCTTTCATCTGCTACTTCCTTGATGTTCTTGCATCTCTCACGAGATGTATGCCACGTTATTGATTATTATTTCTGCACATTTACAGTATGAACTTTCTTTTTTATGGCTCACCATTCGGCTTTAGTCGCATAAATTTTATACAAACAAGAGCATGCCAAATCGTTGATCGAATGCCATGTCCTTGCATTCATACTTTTCAGGTTTACATTCCACTGTACTGCGCATTGCATTATTTTTAAAGAAAATATCGTCCAATAATCGCGAGTATTAACATTTTTTTACGCAGCCAATCATCCATGCCAACGACCCTGTCTTACAGATAAAACCACATACAACTAGCATTTTAAGCACCAAAAAATAGTACGCTCATCACTTCTCTCCAAGTTGTCTAAAATACTCGCAAGTAAGCATTGCTTCATTAACCAAATTGAGTTTTTCAGGCAAAATAGTCACTTCATTTTGAATTCGGAATTATCGTGGCAGAATCCAAACCCTCACTCAGTGAAGTTTCTGAAAACACCAGCCAGCTGTTGCAGGAAGCCACTGAAAAAACTACGCAAACCGTGATCAATCATACGGCCAAGTACAATGACGCCTACTCCACCATCGACAAAATTATGGAAGGATTTTGGGAGCGTGTGCCGTATTTAATGATTGCAGCCGTGGTGCTGATTCTGTTTTGGCTGCTTGCCCGTGTGTTTAAATGGTTTGTCCGCAAGACCCTAAACAATCGTTCCTATACCCGACAAAATCTGGTTTTGGTGCTGAATCGGGTCGGTAGTTCCGCAATTATTTTCTTTGGTTTTCTGATTGCGATGGTAATTGCCATTCCTGGCTTTACCCCAAGTCAACTCATGAGTGCTTTGGGATTAGGCTCAGTGGCGATTGGTTTTGCCTTTAAGGATATCTTTCAGAACTTATTGTCGGGTGTACTGATTTTGATTGGTGAGCCTTTTAAAATTGGTGATGACATCATCGTCAATAATATGGAAGGCACGGTGGAAGATATTCAGATTCGTGCAACCTTTTTGCGCTCTCCCGATGGGCGTCGCATCGTGATTCCAAATGCCACGGTCTATACCAGTGCCGTGACGGTCAATACGGCTTATACCCGTCGTCGTTGCGAGTTTGTGGTCGGTATTGGTTATGAAGATGACGTACAAAAAGCCAAAGATATTATTTTGGCCATTTTAGACCGCGACATCAAAATTTTAAGTCAGCCTGCCTTTAGTGTGAATGTCACTGCATTGGCCGATTTTTCCATCAATTTAAATGTGCGCTGGTGGGTCAATACCACCGAAACCACCACATCGGCTTCCATTAGTGAGGTGCAGGAGCGTGTCATTGCGGCCTTTGCCGAGCATCACATTTCCATTCCTTACCCAGTACAGGAAGTGAAAGTGTATCGAGGTGAAACGGCATTGCTTGAAGAAGATTCAAACCGAGCCAAACAAACGCCCTAATACATAGGCAATCACGGTTTCAGTCCGAATAATACGGTTGCCCAAGTGTCGTGCTTGGCAGCCGTTTTTTTCGAGCAAATCAATTTCGTAGGGAATAAATCCACCTTCTGGGCCAATCACAATACTGCATGGATGTTGGATGGCATGTGGCATAGCTTGATCGGTATAAGGATGCGCCACATAAGCAGAACAATCGGCAGAAATCAAACCGGGCAAAACATCTTCCACAAAGGGTTTAAAGCGTTTATAAAGTTGGATCTCAGGTGCAATGGTATCGCCTGCTTGTTCCAAGCCCAAAGTTACATATTGATCGAGCTGCTGCAAAAATGGCGTTTGCCAATAGCTTTTATCAACCCGATAGCTGTGCAGTAAAATAATTTTTTCCACACCTAACGTCACGCTATCCATAATTAAACGACGCAATACTTTGGGGCGCGGCAAAGCCACAATCAGGGTCACAGGCAGTTTTTTTGGGACAGCTTCTTCATGCAGGGCTTTGACTTGAATTCGCTGCTCGCTGACTTCCACCACTTCGGTCAAATAACGCTTGCCACCACGAATCCCGACTTTCAAGGTGTCACCGACTTGCACACCAACATGCGTATGCAAATGCTGCACTTGCCGCTGGGTGCTAATAGACCACACTTCATTTGTGGTCTGTCGCGGGTCAAGCAAAACGATATTCATATTTAAAGATACTGATTCATCACGTGAATATGCTCAGTTAAAGAGCCACGATTTTTATACATAATCACTTGAGCATTTTGATTCAGCTGTGCACGTAACGCAGGTTCAAACAACAATTGCGTTAACGTATTTACAGCTTGTTCAGCATCTTCGACCACATACACGGCTTCTGCTGCAACAAACTCATCCACAATACTTTGAAAGTTAAAATAATTTTTGCCCAATACCGTGGCGACATTTAAGGCCAAAGGCTCTAAAATATTATGCCCACCGCCAGGTTCATTCAGCGAACCACCGACATAACAGGCCTGACTTAAGGCGTACCACAACCACATTTCACCCATGCTATCGGCTAAATACACTTGTGTTTCGGGTTGAATCGCTTCAGCCAAACTACGGCGCTGCATATTGAGTTGCAGTTTTTTCACCTGCACAGCCACTTCATCAAAACGCTCTGGATGGCGCGGCACAACAATACATAACAATTCAGGATGTTCTGCAAAATAAGGTTTCAGTGCAGTCAATAATTGCTGTTCTTCAGGCGCATGGGTACTGGCAAGGGTAATAATTTTGCGATGTGCCAATTGCCATGTCTGTTGCAACTGCGCGGCTTGCTCTACAAAATCTTCTGGCGCAGTAATATCAAATTTAATATTACCCACCACGTTTGTACGCTCGGCAGGCATCCCCAATGCGATAAAACGCTGCTGTGTGGCAGAGTCTTGCGCCAAAAGTTGCTGCAAATTTTGCAACATGCCACGAGTCAATCCTTTAACTTTGGCATAGCCTTTGGCCGATTTTTCCGAAAGCCGCGCATTAATCAACAAACACGGGACTTGAAAATGCTGCGCCTGATCAATCAAGTTTGGCCATAACTCTGTTTCGACCAGTGCCAATAATTTAGGCTGATATTTCTGATAAAACTCACGAATTAAATGCACCTGATCGGCAGGTAAATACACGGCTTGAAATAAATCTAAATACGGTGCTTTTAAAAATAATGATTTGGCGCGTGCCTGCCCCGTTTTGGTGGTATTGGTGACTAAAACGGGATGTCCCACTTTTAAATAATGTTCAATTAAAGGTTGTGCGGCATTAGTTTCCCCCACCGACACCACATGAAACCAAATGGCATGTAAATTTTTAGCGGGCTGAAATGGGCCAAAACGCTCAAGCAGTTCTTGTTGTAATTGCTCAGGATGTTCGGCACGTTTACGAATACGTGACTGATAAATCGGTTTTAACAGCGCCAAGGCTGCGTTATACCAAAATGGAGTAGCCAAAAGATGCGCCCCAAAGAAAGATTATCGGCAAAATATAACAGAGCCACACGCGCATGTTAATTGCATGTGGCGCTATACTGGCTTTTATTCTACAGCGTGTTGTGTTTCCGCCAAAGTTGGATAATCGATATAGCCTTCTGCAACGGCTGTACCAATCATGTTTTCCAGCTTGAGTTCGTTTAAAGGTACATCTGCCAATAAACGCTCATACAAGTCTGGATTGGCAATATACGCCTTACCAAATGACACCGCATCGGCCTTGCCCGAAGCCAATAATTCCACGGCATCAGCACGACTTAAACGCATGTTCGCGATATATGGCACACCGCCTGAACGTACTTTCATTTCTTGGGAAATGCTGTCTTCGGCTAAATATTCGCGGGTAAAGAAAAAGGCGATTTTACGCTGCCCCAATTGCTGCATGACATAGCCAAAGGTTTCACGTGGATCATCATCTCCCATGTCGTGCTCATCGCCACGTGGTGCTAAATGCACACCGACTCGACCTGCGCCCCAGACTTCAATTAAGGCGTCCATCACTTCTAACAAGAAACGCGCACGATTTTCAACCGAACCACCGTATTCATCGTCACGTTGGTTGGTTTTGCTTTGCAGGAATTGATCAATCAAATAACCATTGGCTGCATGCAACTCTACCCCATCAAATCCTGCTTCTTTGGCACGGATGGCGGCTTGTTTATATTGCTCGGTAATGGTGTGGATTTCTGCAATTTCTAAGGCACGTGGCAACACATATTCACGTTTAGGACGCAACAAACTGACATAACCTGCTTGTTGTACCGCACTTGCCGATACTGGTGTTGCACCATTGAGTAAATCTGGATGTGAAACACGACCTACATGCCACAGTTGCGCCACAATCAAACCACCTTTGGCATGCACGGCATCGGTAACGAGTTTCCAACCCTGCACTTGAGCATCGGTAAACAATCCTGGGGTATTTAAATAACCATTGGCTTCTTCAGAAATTACCGTTGCTTCTGAAAGAATCAAACCTGCGCTAGCACGCTGTGCATAATATTCCGCCATCATTGGCGTTGGAACACGGTCATCGCTCGCGCGGCTACGGGTTAAAGGTGCCATCACCACACGGTTTTTTAGATGCAGATCACCCAAAACTAAAGGAGAGTCTAATTCAGCCATTTTTGCCTCTAATCTCACAGTTAAAGTGAGTGTTTCAAATATTCGACGTATTGCTGAATGAGTGCTTCATTACGAGAAAAATATGACCATTGTCCGTATTTTTCTGCACGAATAAGACCTGCCTGTTGCAGTACCGATAAATGATTTGACATGGTCGATTGCGACACGTTGCCCAAACGCTCGATGTGTCCTGCACATACACCACGCTTAAAGTCGCCACACTCATCGATCGACAAAAATTGTTCTGGTGCTTTTAACCATTCTAAAATTTGCCGACGGGTAGGATTGGCTAAGGCTTTAAAAATTAAATCGACATCCATCACTCAGACACATATTCGTAAATATAAGCCCAATTCAGCAGCTGTCCTTAATATATCGTATTTTTTCGATATTAATATCGATTTTTTACGATTTATATAAATTTTTTAAGCAACTTCACTGAATTGGGCAGGCTCATTAGGATCTTACAGACCGTAACTTATAGACCCTGCTTTAAACTGGCTTCAATAAACTTGTCTAAATCACCATCTAAAACCGCACCTGTATTTGAAGTTTCCACGCCTGTACGTAAGTCTTTAATACGTGAATCATCCAATACATAAGAACGAATTTGGCTGCCCCAACCAATATCAGACTTCGAGTCTTCAAGTGCTTGAGCCGCCTCATTACGTTTACTCATTTCCAATTCATACAGCTTGGCACGTAATTGTTTCCACGCATGGTCACGGTTGGCGTGTTGCGAACGTTGGTTCTGACAAGCCACCACAATACCTGTAGGTGCGTGGGTTAAACGTACCGCAGAGTCAGTTTTGTTAATGTGCTGACCACCTGCACCTGACGCACGATAAGTATCGGTACGGACATCGGCAGGGTTAATATCAATTTCAATATTGTCATCCACTTCTGGTGAAACGAACACTGCAGAAAATGACGTATGACGACGGTTACCTGAGTCAAATGGCGATTTACGCACTAAACGATGCACACCCGATTCGGTACGCAACCAACCATAGGCATATTCGCCTTCAACGCGAATGGTCGCAGATTTAATCCCTGCCACATCACCATCCGATTCTTCCATCAATTCTGCTTTAAAGCCGTGACGTTCAATCCAGCGCATATACATACGCAACAGCATCGATGCCCAGTCTTGCGCTTCTGTACCACCCGAACCCGCCTGAATTTCGACATAGCATGGATTTGGATCCATTGGATTACTGAACATACGGCGGAATTCAAGCTTCGCCAGTTCTTCTTCAGCAGAAGTCAATTCAGACTGCACATCAACCAATAAATCTTCATCATCGGCTTCAACAGCTAAGTCCAACATGGCTTGGGCATCTTCTAACTGGGTCGCCAAACCTTCTAGGACATGAATCACGTTTTCAAGCTCGCCCTTTTCTTTGGCCATGGCTTGCGCACGACTTTGATCATTCCAGATTGCAGGATCTTCTAACTCGCGGAGAACCTCTTCTAAACGCTCTTTTTTAAGATCGTAGTCAAAGATACCCCCGTAGTGTTTGACTACGTTCGTTCAAGTCTTTTAATTGGTTTAGATAAGGATTAATTTCCACGTAAATTCTCTCAATTAACAATGAAGCTTATTAGCTGATAATTGTAGCACAGACCTGTTCTGGCATTTCTACCCTGCTGTAAATTCCAGCATAACTTTTCAGCTTTTATAGGTTGAATGCTAAATGTGGTTAAAAATAAAGATCGCTTTAAACTTTTAAAGTGAAAGCCTGATGATATCCGACTTAAAATAGCATGCACGATTAACACGGATGTTTATCTTAATGGCTGATCTAACGCGCTAATGTTCTGCCTGACACATTCAGCTGAAAACATGCTTAAAAAGTGGTGTATGGTAATTGCTTCAACCCGCCAAAATAAAACAAAGATGAAACAAGTTTGATGATTTAATGATCGATTTTAGCAAAATTCACAAAATACACATAGTTTTAATAAAACAAAACATTTAATTATTTCATTTTTATTTCAATCACTTAAACTCAAAATATTACACAAATTTACGCTTGTAACAAAGCGGCAACTTTCCTGTGATTGACGCTGATTTTTTTTCGCCTAGACTGAAAGTTGTAACAAAAAGTTTAACTGTTAACCAGATTTCAGAGGGGTACTTTCCATGAAAAAATTAGCAATCGCATCAGCCCTACTTTCAGCTTTGGCTATCACTGGTACTGCGAACGCATACCAGGCTGAAATTGGTGCATCAGCAGGACTGATTGATCCAGACAACGGCAGTTCAAGCGGTTCATTCGGTGTAGATGGTACTTATTACTTTAACCCTGTACAAACCCGTAATGCACCTTTGGCAGAAGCAGCGTTCCTTGATCGTGCTAGCAACGTAAATGCCAAATACCAATATGACGAAGTTGGCGACAATGAAGCGCATACTTATGGCGTAGGTGCAGAGTACTTTGTACCGAACTCAGACTTTTACTTAAGTGGTAATGTGAACGGTCATGACTTGAAAGACAATGATGACCTAAACAATGATTTAACCACCTATGGTGCAGAAGTGGGTTATTTACCAGCACCAGGCTTGTTAATCGCAGCAGGTCTTAAAGGTTGGGATAATGACCATGATGATGGTGTAGACCCGACTTTACGTGCTAAATACGTAACTACACTTTCGAATGGTAAAGACATCAACCTTGAAGCAGGTGCTGCTTTTGGTGATCTCGATGAATACAATCTTGCTGCAGATTACTTCATTGATAAAACGCTAAGTGTAGGTGTCGATTATTACAGCAACGATATCAACGATAATGATGAGTTTGGTGTGAGTGCACGTAAATTCTTTACACCACAAGTCAGCTTGGAAGGTCGTGTAGGCTTTGGTGAAGTTGGTAATGCTGACTACAACCGCTTTGGTGTCGCAGCTAAATATCGCTTCTAATTCCATAAATTAAAAGCAAAAAATCCGCTCAAATTTGAGCGGATTTTGTTATTTAGATTGCTCCAAATGCACAATCTGCAACTGTAAACTCACATTGCCATTAAACACATTGCGCTCTAATTCATAAATCAAACGCACATCATCCAGCATCGGGTTAAATTCAAATTTATCTTTGGCACCAAATGCAATCGCATCTACAACCTGCCCATTGTCCAATGACAAACGCAATTTTAAATGGGTGTCCTTCAACCATCTAAAATCGACCACTTTAAACCTCCCTTCAAACACAGGCTGCGGAAACTTTTGTCCCCACGGCGCCAAATGCTGCAGTAAATCTACCGTGTGTAAATGAAAAGCCTCTTGCGGCAATTCACCATCTGTCCACAGCACAGCATGAAATAAATCTGCATCCATTTGCGCAATGATCTGTTCAAAGACCTGTTTAAATTCTGCAAAGTGCGCCTTTTTAATGGTCAAACCTGCCGCAGCTGCATGCCCACCAAAATGACTAACCAAATGTGGATATTGCTCTGCGACCAATTCAATGGTGTCACGTATGTGAATCCCTTCTATTGAACGGGCCGAACCTTTAATATGCTCACCATCTTCATCGGCAGCAAATACAATCGCAGGACGATGGAACTGCTCTTTTAAACGTCCTGCGACAATTCCAATCACGCCTTGATGCCAATGTTCTTCAAACATAATCAAAGCGTGCGGTAAATCGCTTTGATCTAACTGCAACTTTTCCAATTCTGCCAGCGCATCTTGTTTAATTTGTGCTTCAACCTGACGACGTTCCTGATTCAAAGCATTTAACTGACGTGCTAAAGCATAGGCACTTTGCATATCCGTTGCCAGTAAACACTCGATTCCAATATCCATGGTTTCCATGCGCCCTGCGGCATTAATACGTGGCCCCAAGACAAAACCCAAATCCTGCGCTTTGAGCTGTGCGGGTTCTCGTCCTGCCAAGTCCAGCAATGCACTAATCCCAGGACGACATAAATTCTGCTGTATCCGTTTTAAGCCTGCATCGACCAAAATACGGTTGTTATAATCCAGACTAGCGACATCGGCATAGGTCCCCAAAGCCACCAAATCTAAATATTGAGTCAAATTTGCAGCAGATTTGCCTTGTTTTTTACGCTGACTAGATAAGTTCGCCAAAACGTAAAATGCCACGCCCACTCCCGCCAAAGCTTTACTTGGGAAATCACATCCCAATTGGTTTGGATTGACCACCGCCTCTGCATTTGGAGTAGCTTTCGTGGTAAGGTGGTGATCGGTGATAATGACCTGCATCCCCAAAGCTTGCGCACGTTCCACCCCTGCATGACTGGAAATCCCGTTATCTACCGTAATCAATAAATCAGGCGTATAACGCTCAAAAGCCAAATCGGCAATGGCGGGGGTTAAGCCATAACCATATTTAAAACGGTCAGGTACTAAATACTGCACGTGTGCGCCCATTTCGCGCAGTGCCAAAATCATAAGTGTGGTGCTGGTCGCGCCATCGGCATCGTAATCGCCTACAATTACAATTTTTTTCTGCTGATCAATCGCCTGATCCATTAGCTGAATTGCTTCAGGAAGACCCTTCATGCTTGGAGCAAGCAAGTGTTTCAGTTTAAGTTCTAGCTCCTGCTCAGACGTAACGCCACGGCGCGCTAAAATTTGGGCAACAAATGTAGAGACGCCCTGAAAGTTTTCAGGGCGTGTAAGTAAAGGTCTTTGTTTTATTAGGATTTTTGACATATTTTCCAGTGATTTAAGGCATCAAGCGTTGTAGTTTCCACTCACCTTCAATTTTTTCATAAGCTAAGCGGTCATGCAAACGGTTCGGACGGCCTTGCCAAAATTCGTAATAATCAGGCTGCAAGCGGTAACCGCCCCAAAATATAGGTTTTTGCAATTCAGATTGATCGCCCACTTGGGCATGCAAGTCTTGGAAACGCGCCTGTAGTTCTTCACGGCTGGCAATCACACCACTTTGCGGAGTGCTAATATGCGCAGCGATTTGGTTGTCACGTGGGCGTTTGTGATAATACGCTGTCGATTCTTGCTCATCAATTTTTTCGACATAACCGCTGACACGAATCTGACGTTCCAGTTCAGGCCAGTAAAATAACAATTCAGCATAAGGATTGGCCGCTAAATCCAACCCTTTTTGACTGTCATAATTGGTATAAAAGTCATAGCCTGCTTCGGTGGCTCCACGCAGCAACACAGTACGCACATGCGGACGACCTTGCGCATTGGCAGTCGCCAATGACATCGCATACGGTTCATGCAGCTTGGCTTCTAAGGCATGGTTAAACCAATTCAAAAACTGAATATGCGGATTGGCACTGACCTGTGCTTCTAGCAATTCACCTTTTTGGTAACTTAAACGCAGCTCACTTAAATCTTTAATTAAATCACTCACGATTTACCCCCTTTAGACGGCATGACGACGTACAGCATCTGCTAAATCTTTCGCCATTGCCTTCACTTCAGCCAAATCATCACCTTCCACCATGACACGAATCACAGGTTCAGTGCCCGATTTACGAATCAATAAGCGTCCACGACCTTTCAGCTGTTCCGTAGCACGGTCAAACTCTTCCACCAAGGCAGGAACGGTATACGGATCAAACATATTTGCTAAGCGCACGTTTTCCAGCACATTTGGCAACAGTTTAAAATCTGCCACCAATTCATGTAGGGCTTTATTTTGTTCGACCATCACCGTTAACACTTGCAAGGCAGCAATAATTGCATCACCTGTGGTGCTCTTGTCCAAAGTCAAAATATGCCCCGATGGCTCACCACCAATCACCCAGCCATTTTCTTCCAGACCTTGTAGCACGTAACGGTCACCGACATTGGCACGGAGTAATGGTACTTGGGCTTTTTCTAACGCCAATTCCAGCGCCATATTGCTCATTAACGTCCCAACAATACCTGCAGGTTTTTTCGAGCCTTGTGTGGCAAGAATATATAAAATGTGGTCACCATCAATTTGCTTGCCTTGACTATCCACCAAAATCACACGGTCTGCATCACCATCAAATGCAACACCCAAGTCCGCCTGATGCTCAAGCACTGCTTTTTGCAAACTTTCAGGATGGGTTGAGCCGCAATTTTCGTTGATGTTTAAACCATTCGGCTCATTGTGAATAGCAATCACTTTCGCGCCTAATTCACGGAATACCGCAGGACCAACATTGTAGGCCGCACCATTGGCGCAATCGACCACAATGGTGAGGTCATTTAAATCTAAATGATATGGAAAGGTCGATTTACAAAACTCGATGTAACGCCCATTGGCATCTTTAACACGAACACTTTTACCCAAGTTGGCCGTATCTTCAATTTTTAATTCTTGCTGCAATTCTTGGTTAATTTCTTCTTGCAAGGCATCTGGTAGCTTTTTACCTTCGCCCGAGAAAAATTTAATCCCGTTATCAAAATATGGATTATGCGATGCTGAAATCACAATGCCTAAACTGGCATGCAGGGCACGGGTTAAGTGCGCAATAGCAGGCGTAGGCAATGGACCGAGCAAATGCACATAGACACCTGCGGCATTTAAACCTGCCTGTAATGCTGCTTCTAAAATATAGCCTGAAAGACGTGTATCTTTACCCAATACCACAATAGGTTTATTTTTTTTGGTGTGCTTTTTTAAAACTTTACCTGCTGCAAAACCTAGTTTTAATGCAAATTCAGGTGTAATTGGTAACTCTCCAAACTTCCCTCGAATGCCGTCTGTACCAAAATAACTCATATTGTTCTCACTTCTTAGGGGTGATCTTTATCATCACTTTTTTACTGCGAGTTACTTTACACCAAAAATGAAAAAGCCGTCACATTGATGACGGCTTTTATTTGAAAACGATACTAAATATTAACCAACGCGATAGTTCGGCGCTTCTTTGGTAATCGTCACATCATGCACGTGAGATTCCTGCATACCTGCTGCAGTAATTTTCACGAATTTAGCATTTTGGCGTAGATCTTCAATAGTTGAAGAACCTGTATAACCCATAGATGAACGTAAACCACCCATCATCTGATGCACGATGTTGCCCATTGGGCCTTTGTACGGTACACGACCTTCAATGCCTTCTGGTACAAGTTTTTCTGCACCTGCTTTCGAGTCTTGGAAATAACGGTCTGCAGAACCTGTTGCACCCGCCATTGCACCCAATGAACCCATACCACGGTATGCTTTGTAGTAACGACCTTGGAAGAATTCAACTTCGCCCGGTGCTTCTTCAGTACCTGCAAGCAATGAACCGACCATAATGGTACTTGCACCTGCACCAATCGCTTTGGCCATATCACCAGAGAAGCGAATACCACCATCGGCAATTAATGGAATCTGTTCTTTCAATGCATTGGCAACAGCGTCAATTGCAGAGATTTGCGGCATACCAATACCTGCCACAATACGTGTGGTACAGATTGAACCTGGGCCAATCCCCACTTTCACTGCGTCTGCACCTGCATCTAACAATGCCAAAGCAGCATCGCCAGTTGCAATGTTACCGCCAATTACTTGAACTTGTGGATAGTTGGCTTTTACCCAACGTACACGCTCAATTACACCTGCAGAGTGACCGTGTGCAGTATCAACCACAATCGCATCGACACCTGCTTCAACCAATGCTTCTACACGGCTTGGCGTTTCTGCGCCTGTACCCACTGCAGCACCCACACGTAAACGACCTAAGTCATCTTTACAGCTGTTTGGATATAATTCTGCTTTACGGAAATCAGTGACCGTAATTAAGCCTTTTAATTCCTGCTGGTCATTTACCACCAAGACTTTTTCAATACGATGCTGTTGCAATAAAGCTTGAATGTTTTCTTTAGATTCGTCTTCGCGTACTGTCACTAAACGATCTTGACCTGTCATGATATTGCTGACAGGTTGTTCAAGGTTGGTTTCAAAACGTGTATCACGTCCTGTCACAATACCGACAACTTTGCCATCTTTTACCACAGGTACACCGCTAATATTGTTGGCTTGAGTCAGCGCAATCAATTCACGTACTGTAGTTTCAGGCGTTACGGTAATTGGGTCTTTCACCATACCCGCTTCAAATTTTTTCACACGGCGCACTTCGGCTGCTTGCGCAACGATGTCCATGTTTTTATGCAAAATACCAATACCACCGTTTTGCGCCATCGCAATTGCCATACGAGATTCAGTCACCGTATCCATTGCTGCTGAAACCAAAGGAATATTCAGGTCAATGCCGCGCGTAAAACGTGTCTTTAAGGAGACATCTTTTGGGAGAACAGTAGAATAGGCAGGGAGTAATAAGACATCATCGAAGGTTAACGCTTCTTGAACGATGGTCAGCATAACAGTCTCACTGGTAATTTCCGTGAGCCATTATAAACAAATCTGGGCACAAATTTCATTTGTTCTCTAAGAAATATTTTTTATTCTGCCCTTCTGGGGGATGCAGCATGAAAAAATCGGTAATTTTCATCTAAAAATTGAGGTTTTCACTCCTAGTTTGCTTTTTAGCCACGCAAGTTTAAAACTTGCGAGGTTTCATTTTTCAGGCAGATAAAGCCGCTTCAATCTGAATCATGATTTGGCTATCTACCCAAAATTGAGCCACAAAAAAAGCAAAGCCGCAGCTTTGCTTTTCCAATCTGGATTGCGATCAACAACTTAAAGCACCATTAAACCACTTGATCGAAGTCATCATCATTCACAGAAATGGCTGGATCGACTTGCACAAATGGAATCATGTTATGCGCACGACGTGCTTTATTGCATTGATCATCGGCAATTTGCACTTCTTTACAAGAGCTGCTGCGTAATTCATAAATCCCGCAGCTCACTTGCTGTCCAACTTCACCTTCTAAAGCGACACAACGCGGCTGACTCTGATTGGTACCACACATGCATGAATAGACTGCTGTTACTGGTTCCGTGTAGTGTTCAGGCATATTCATGCCTTCAGCCCAATAAAATGAAACACGGAAATAAGCGCAACACGCGCCGCAGCTTAAGCAGGCATCGGCTGTAGGTACTTGAGACAACATTCGTTAAGTTCTCGTCATCAAAAAAATCGTTTTTGGGCGAAAATCTTAAAAAAAGTTGTTTTTGCACTCAAGTTTTTTTTACAGTTTTTTCAGCTTTTTTTGTCGCTTATTCAGGGCAGCTAAAAACGTGTTCATCCATCAAATCGACGCCACATTCCAATGTTTCAATCCAGTCTAGGAATTGGTTCACCTGTTCTTTGCCCACAAATGGCGTACCGTGTTGCGGCACAATCATTTCAACGTCCATGGTGCGTACCATATTCACCCAGAGGCGAATCACTTTATTGGAACACATATAGCGCTGATGGAAACCTTTCATCGCAGGAATATGCGCAGCAAAATCAGTCAATGGAATTGAAGCATCTTCCACCATTGACGCACCCATATCACCAGAAAATAAAATTTTGGCGATAGGATCATAAAACTGGAAATTACCAACAGAGTGTAAGAAATGCGCAGGCACAGCAATAATTTTAGACTCGCCCAAAGGAATTGCCTGACCTTCATCTGGCAGTTCCACCAAACGATCTAACCAGTTGCCTTTCATACGGTCGCTCATAAAAGATGAGCTTAAGTGCGGCAAGAAACGCGCCCACAATTTTGATGCTACGATTTTTGCTTCGGTATAGACCAACCAACGCGGCATTGAAGTGATGATGTCTGGGTCTTGGTGCGATGCCATGACATAGTCAAGATTGGTCAAACGGGTATATTTGTTTAATTCCATGGTCAGTGGTACATAGGTCAGGTCGCCACCTGGGTCTAGCACTGCGGCACGGTTATTATCAATGATCAGAAATTGGTTGGCCTGAACACCTTCACCTTTGACCAAACTGGTAAAACTAATACATTTATGTGTCCCATTATCAAATAAGACCTGCGATGTTGTACGGTCAAATGCCATAACCAATCCCCAATTTTTTCATTTTAAAAATAGATTTTCTATCATTGAATAACATATAGCTATTTATGGAAAGTTACAATAAATAAAATGGCTCAGATTATCTGAAATATCAGTGAATTGCAGTACCATTCACATAAATAAATCCCGAGCAGTTTGCTCAGGATTTATGCATTTTAATGAATAATTTAGAATAAATAATGTTGCGCCAAAGTCGACACACCAATAATTAGGAAAATCAGTGCACCAATTTTATGAATTAAAGAAATTGGCAATCGGGTCGCTAATTTATTACCAATAAATACCGCAGGTGCATTGGCCAGCATCATCCCCAAAGTGGTTCCAAGCATGACCCAAAACACGCTGTCATAACGTGCGGCTAAAGCCACTGTGGCAATTTGAGTTTTATCGCCAATTTCTGCCAAAAAGAACAATACAAAGGTCGCGCCAAATACACCGTATTTTTGCCACTTGTTGATGCTTTCAGTTTCATCATCTAGCTGGTCTGGAATAAGCATCCAAATCGCCATGCCAATAAAACCTAAAGATAAAATCCACAATAAAATTTCTGGGCTAAGTACCGTGGTAATCCACTGCCCTAAAACTGCAGAAAGTCCGTGGTTAATGAGTGTTGCCAGTAAAATAGCAACCAAGATTGGAGCAGGTTTACGAAAACGTGCCGCGAGTAATAAAGCCAATAGTTGGGTTTTATCACCCATTTCGGCTAAGGCGACAATGGCAGTCGAGATGAGGAATTCATACATGATGTTTTTCTCTGGCTAGCACACATACCAATGACCTATCCCTCCTGCTAGCCAAAATCTGCAGAGTGATAAATCAAAGGTCTTGCCAACAAAAGAAAGCTTGAAAAAGCTGACTTGGTTCTTTGCTATGATGACCATGTTCTGTGGAACAAATATGTTGACCATCACCTTTTTACTGCATTCAGTTTGAACAGAAATTAGTAAAAAGCGGCTACTCCCCAATGAAGTAAAGCTATTCTAAACGGAATACTGCGGTTAAGCAAATTTAGCCGAGTAACGGCACTGACAAAAAAACCCTGCCGTAGCAGGGTTTTATAAAGCTTTTCTGAATTTAGAGCAGCAAGCTACGAATATCTGCCAACAACTGGGTCAGTTTATGGGTAAAACGTGCTGCATCTGCACCATTAATCACCCGATGGTCATACGACAATGACAACGGCAACATCAAGCGCGGATCAAAACCTTCACCATTCCAGACAGGCTGCATGGTCGCTGGTGAAATACCCAAAATCGCAACCTGTGGCCAGTTCACTAACGGCGTAAATGCCGTACCACCAATCGAACCTAAACTGGTGATAGTAAAGTTTGCACCTTGTAAATCTTTAGGCGACAACTTTTTATCACGCGCTTTTTGGCTCAACTCGCCCAGTTCGATCGCAATTTGTTTAATCGATTTCTGATCTGGATTGCGTAGCACAGGCACGGTTAAACCATCAGGGGTTGCCACGGCAATGCCCATGTGGATTTCTTTACGCAGCAGCACAGACTTTTGATCATCTGCCAAATGCGCAGCGAAATACGGTTCATCTTTCAGCAAATGCGCTACAGCTTTGGCAATGAACGCCAAAATGGTCAAGCTAACACCTTCTTTTTTGAAGTTAGCTTTCAATTCACTGCGCCACGCTTCTAGCTCAGTAATATCGGCCAAATCAAATTGCGTGACTTGTGGAATGTAATTGTTCAGGGACAATTGCGGAATTGACACTTGTTGTAAGCGCGTCAAACCTTTTTCTTCCACGCCACCAAATGCACTAAAATCAGGCAACTTTGGCAAACCTGTAACTTGCTGTGTTGTAGCAGCGACAGGAGCAGTCTGCGGCGCAGTAAGACGCGCTTTAACATAAGCCTTCAAGTCTTCTTTGAGTACACGTGCATGTGGGCCAGTGGCGTTTACATCGGCTAAAACGACACCCAACTCACGTGCCAGTTTACGCACAGCAGGGCCTGCATACACTTTTGCATTGGCTTCATGTTGCGCCTTGCTCAATTTGTCTACATTCGTATGTGCACTTGCTGCAACCGTTGTGGTTTGTGCTGTAGATGCAGCACTGACTGCTGGCGATGCACTTGGTGCAGAGGCAACTTGCGCTGCCGCAACTGCTGCTGGTGCAACTGCGCCTGCAGTTACTATCGTCACTAAGGCATTGCCCTGCGCAACACTTTGTCCTAATTCTACATGAATCGCTTGAATCACGCCTGCAGTAGTACTTGGCACTTCTACCGTAGCCTTGTCTGATTCCACCACAATCAAACTTTGGTCAGCGGCAACTGTATCACCTACTTGTACCAAAATTTCTGCCACTGTGGCTTTATCGACCCCTAAATCAGGCACTGCGACTTCAACCTGTGCTGATGCTGTTGTTTGTGGTGCAGATGCAGTTGCTGCGCTCGCTGTTGCAGCAGCCGCTTCTGCTGATGCCACTTGAGGTGTTTCCACCTGTGTGACTGCAGCAGCGGCGGTTTTCACTTTCAGAATCACCACACCTTCTTTTACGGTATCACCCGTATTGATTTGGATAGCGGTAACTGTACCCGACACCGTACTTGGCACTTCTACTGTAGCTTTGTCCGACTCCACCACAATAATGCTTTGATCCACATCAATCGCATCGCCCACTTGTACTAAAATTTCACCAACAACGGCTTTTTCCACGCCAATATCAGGTACTTGTACATCTACTTCTTGCGCAGTGTTTGATGTCGCTGAGCTTGGTGCTGCAGCGACCACTGGTTCAGCATCTTGCTTCGGTGCCGCGTCCACTTCGGCTTGCGGTGCAGCAACTTCTGTAGCAACTGCGGTTTGAGCTTCTGTTTCTAGCTCAATCAGCACCGCACCTTCAGTCACTTCATCGCCTTGTTGTACCAAAATACTTTTCACTACCCCTGCAGCGGTGCTGGGTACTTCAACAGAAGCTTTGTCTGATTCCAACAGGACAATGCTGTCATCAACTGCAATCGTGTCGCCAACTTTAACAAGAATATCTGCAACAGTGGCTTTATCGACACCAATATCAGGCGTTTGAATTTGCATGATCAGTGCTCCTCTTTGTAGTCAGCAACCGCTTGTACTTCAGGAACCGCTTGCGGTGCCCACGCGACAGGACGATCTGTATCTAACTCAAATGTCGAGATTGCATCTTTGACCAAACGCGCATCGACTTCGCCTTCATCAGCCAGTTTTTTCAAGGTGGCTACCACAATGTGTGCAGCATCGACCCCAAAGTAGCTACGCAAGTTACCGCGGGTATCGGAACGACCATAACCATCGGTACCTAAGGCAACAAATGGACGATTGTCTGGCAAGTAACCGCGAATTTGCTCGCTATAGGCGCGCATGTGATCGGTAGCAGACACGACAATGCCATCTTTGCCACGTAACTGTTGTGAGATCCACGGCTCTTTGCTTTCTTCAGCCAATGGATGCAAACGGTTGTATTCTTCACACGCCATACCATCACGCGCCAATTCATTAAAACTGGTCACACTGTAGACATTCGAGTGGATTTGATACTCTTCACGCAAGATTTTCGCCGCTTTGATGACTTCACGCAAAATCACACCTGAACCTAGCAATTGAACCGTGGCTTTTTCATCTTCCTGCAGTAAATACATGCCGCGCTTAATGCCTTCTTCCACACCTTGTGGCATTTCAGGATGCTCGTAGTTTTCATTCATTACGGTGAGGTAATAGAACACGCGCTCCTGATTGACATACATGCGTTGCAAACCATCATGCACAATCACGGCAAGCTCATAACCAAAGCATGGGTCATAGGACACACAGTTTGGAATAGTATTGGCTAAAATATGCGAGTGACCATCTTGGTGTTGCAAGCCTTCACCATTGAGTGTGGTACGTCCTGCAGTGGCACCCAACAAGAAACCTTGCGCCTGTGCATCACCTGCCGCCCATGCAATATCCCCAATACGTTGGAAACCAAACATGGAGTAATACATATACATTGGGATCATTGGTAAGTTATTGGTCGAATAACTGGTACCCAAAGCTGCCCAAGCACTCATTGCACCTGCTTCGTTAATGCCTTCTTGCAGCATGTGACCGTCTTTGGCTTCACGATAATGCATCAATTGTTCTTGGTCTTCAGGGGTGTATTTTTGCCCATGTGCGGCATAAATACCCAGTTGACGGAACATGCCTTCTAAACCGAAAGTACGCGCTTCATCGGGTACAATGGGTACCACACGGTCTTTAATGGCTTTTTCTTTGAGCAGGGCAGAAATCAAACGCACCATCACCATAGTGGTCGATTGTTCTTTGCCACCTGAACCTGCCAAGACTGAATCGAAGACTGATAATTCAGGAATTTGTAAAGCTTCGCTGTCTTTACGACGCGCAGGCAAATAACCACCCAACGCTTCGCGACGCGCTTTCATATATTTCAATTCAGGCGAATTTTCACTTGGACGATAGAACGGCACTTCTTCAAGTTGCTCATCGCTAAATGGCAAGTTGAAGCGGTCACGTACATATTTTAAAGAATCCAACTGCATTTTTTTGATTTGGTGGGTTTTGTTCACCGCTTCAATTTCATCAGACAAACCATAACCTTTGACAGTTTTGGCTAAAATGACCGTTGGCTGACCTTTGGCCTTACATGCTTCAGCATACGCCGCAAATACTTTGTACGGATCGTGACCACCACGGTTCAGGTTATCAATATCTTCATCGCTTAAATCTTTGACCAATTCTTTGGCTTCAGGATATTTACCAAAGAATTTCTCACGAGCGTATGCACCACCTTTCACTTGCAAGCGCTGATAATCACCATCCACCGCTTCTTCCATAATGGCTCTTAATGCACCTGTGTCGTCTTTGTCTAATAAAGCATCCCAATGACGCCCCCAGACCACTTTAATCACGCGCCAACCTGCGCCACGGAATAACGACTCAAGTTCTTGAATGATTTTACCGTTACCGCGTACAGGGCCATCTAAACGCTGTAAGTTACAGTTCACCACCCAAATCAGGTTATCTAGCTTTTCACGACCTGCCAGTGAAATTGCACCCAAACTTTCTGGCTCATCCATTTCACCATCGCCTAGATATGCCCAGACTTTACGGTCTTCTTCTTTAATTAAACCGCGGTTCATTAAGTATTTTTGAATATGTGCCTGATAAATTGACATGATTGGACCCAGACCCATCGACACCGTTGGGAACTGCCAATAGTCAGGCATTAAATAAGGATGTGGATAGCTAGGTAAACCGTTACCGCCCACTTCACGGCGGAAATTATTCAATTGATCTTCGGTTAAACGCCCTTCTAAAAATGAACGGGCATAAATACCGGGTGCACAGTGACCTTGGTAGTAGATCATATCACCGCCAAAATGATCACTATTGGCACGGAAGAAATGGTTAAAACCAACATCATACAATGTTGCTGAAGATGCGAAACTTGCAAGGTGACCACCTAAATCATCACCTGTTTTATTGGCACGCAATACCATTGCCAACGCATTCCAGCGAATCAGGGCGCGAATACGACGCTCCATATCCTGATCGCCCGGCATGGCAGGTTGTTCTTCCACTGAAATGGTATTGAGGTAAGGAGTATTTAATCGCTGAATGGGTACATGCTTTGCAATTGCACGTTGGTACAGTTTTTCGAGTAAAAATGCTGCCCGTTCAGTACCCATATGTTGTAACACAGCATCAAAGGCGTCTTGCCATTCTTGGGTTTCTTGTGAGTCCGTATCACCGTAAAACGCCATAATTCACTATTCCTAAGCCTAATCGTATGCTTTATATGTATCATAATTTAGACTTTAGTAGATATGGCTAATCTTAAATGCGTATCCTGCATACTATTTAGAAAATAAATAGTGATTGACACTTTCTTACAGCAAATAACAAAAAACCGCCAATTTAGGCGGTTTTTTATACAATAAAGCAGATACTGCGTGTTATTATTTTTTTAGGTGATAAGTTGATGTCTGAAATGTCTCACTAGATTTCGCTAAAAGCTAAAACGTGAGTATAAAGAAAAGCGACCTTTGCCGCTTTAATTTCATGTTTTAATTTGTAGTTCGCGTGTAGTTTACAGTGAGTGTGGCTAGAGCATGAATTTCTAGCCAAAACATTACGGCAACATTGCTAAATAGGTAGAAGGGTTCTTACGTTGACCATCTTTCACTACTTCATAATGTAAGTGAGGACCTGTACAACGACCTGTACAACCTACGTTGGCAATATGTTCACCTGCTTCAACGCGGTCACCTACACGTGCGATTAAGCGTGAAGCGTGTGCATAGCGCGTGATATAACCATTGCCATGGTTAATTTCTACATATTGACCATAACCTGTGCCCCAACCTGACTTAGTCACAATACCTGGGCCAGTCGCATAAATTGGTGTACCGCTTGGTGCAGCAAGGTCTAAGCCTGAATGGTTTTCAGCACGACCACTCATGACACGACCGCCATAGTTCGAGCTAATACGTGCATTTGGTAATGGATGTGACACTAACCAAGCATAAGGATTTGAAGAAGCAAAACGGGTGCTGGTATTGGTACCGTATTTTTTTGCTAAAGACGCATTGTTTAATTCTGTAGTCTTTTCACGAAGCTTAACGGTCATCTGCGTTTGTGCAGGAACATCAATGTCTTGTGTTTCTGTATAAGAACCTTGTGACAAGGTGCGGGTTAATTGCTCAATACGATCAGTCGATGAATTTTGAGAATCTAACTCAACTAAATCAGCAAATGCGACAGATGCTGCCGAAGCTGCCAGTGAAAACGCTAATAAAATACGGCGCGAATGCATAAAAAAACCTCTTAACTGTTCTTACTTGAAGTTCCTTGTGATCTCTTCCTTGATATCTACTGAAAGGAGCGCATAAGATTAGGGCATAAACATGAAGGAATGATGTATGTCCGAACCTGTGAATCTCTTTCAACAAACAAGAAAACACATAAAAACAGGAAACCTAACGTTTCTCTCAACCCAAGTTGCTGCATGGCAGAAACTTGGCAAACTTATTCAACCTTTACTGCCGCAACCAGAGCAATGGCAGGTGGTTTGTTATCAACAAGGTGTCTTAACCATTACTGGAACGAATCAAGCGATGGTCAGTCAACTTGCTTATTTGCAAAAGCAATACATTACTCAACTGTCACAACTGCATGAACTGAAAGACATACAAAAAATTCAAGTTCGTTTAAGAGTTGAATCTCAAACGCCCCCAAAAAGCGAAAAGCCTTTAAGAACACTTAGTCCAGAAACTCAAGATATGTTACGAGGTGCTGCTGACTTTGTGAGCGACCCTAAGCTTAGCCAAGCTTTGTTACGTTTGGCAAGCAATAAAAAATAATTGTTTGCAGAAAACACCAAAAACTCGTGCTCAAATTTGTGATGAAATTCACATATTATTGTTGTTACATTATAACGTAGTAAGAAAAGACAATGACTTATGTCACATGCACAAAAGTGATCGGGCAAGAATTTATGTCATCAAATGTTACAATTTCATAACTGCTTGGATCGCTCTGAACATTGCGTAATAACTGATTATTTAAGGCATGTCCTGATTTATAACCATCAAACTTGGCAATAATTTGATGTCCAAGCAAGTACAAATCCCCCACAGCATCTAAAATTTTATGCCGTACAAACTCGTCCGAGAAGCGCAAACCTTCTTCATTGACCACGCCTGTATCATCTACCCCAATGGCATTATCTAAACTCGCACCCAAAGCCAAATTATTGGCTTTTAAATAGTCCAAATCTTTCATAAAGCCAAAAGTACGTGCGCCACTGACTTCATAGACAAAGGTTTCTGTAGAAAAATCGATGGTGGCAGACTGATATTCTTTTTTAAAGGCAGGATGATCAAAGTCGATGGTGAAATTGAGCTGAAAACCTTCATGCGGACTGAACACCGCACGTTTATCGTCAATTAAAGCTTCTACAGGTTTTAAAATTTTGATGAACTTTTTCGCAGCATCCTGTTCTTTTAAACCACCCTGCATCAACAAATAAATAAAAGGCCCTGCACTGCCGTCCATAATGGGCACTTCAGAGGCAGACACTTCAATAATCAAGTTATCAATGCCCAACCCTGCAATTGCACTCATAACATGCTCAATAGTGCCAACTTTGGCATTATCCTGAACCAAATTCGAGCACATAAATGCTTCTTGAATCAGCATGGCATCGGCTGGAATATCGACAGGCGGATTTAAATCGATACGACGAAACACAATTCCCCCATCGGCATGATGCGGCACAAAGTTGATCAATACTTTTTGACCACTGTGCAGACCAATACCGCTCGCCTTGACGACACGTTGTAGGGTACGTTGTTTCAGCATGTTCTCAATTCATCTAAATTTTAAAACCGCTATACGTTAGCATATTTAGCCATTGATAAAAAACAAAAAAGGCAGTTTAAAACTGCCTTTTCCCGATCACACAATGAAATTGAGGATCTTGGCTTATTTACGCTGCTGATTTTTCAAATAGTCTTGAATACTCATTGGCGTTGGACGCGCAGAGCCTGATGTTGTTGTCGCACTAATTGCAGGCGCAGTTTCTGCCTGCTGACGCTGAATTGCAGGCACATCATCTTCTTCTACTGCCGCTGTTGGTGCTGCAGAAGTGGTTTGTGTCACGGTGCGTTTTGCAGGCTCTGGTGTATCGCCTGTGTTACGCGCTAAACCAGTAGCAATAACAGTCACGCTAATTTCGTCACGCGCTTCAGGATCAAATACCGTACCGTAGAATACTTGGGTTTGTTCGGTATCTGAAAGTTGATGAATCACGTCCATGATCTCTTCGATTTCACCGAAGGTCACATCATCACCACCCGTTACGTTAATCAACAAGCCTTTGGCATTGGCAATGGTTACGCTATCGAGCAATGGGCTACGAATCGCTTGTTCAGCCGCTTGTCGCGCACGGTTTTCACCACGACCTGAACCAACACCCATCATCGCATAACCGCGCGTACTCATCGCAGTTTTCAAGTCAGCAAAGTCTAGGTTGATGTGACCTGGACGTACCACCAAATCAAAAATACTGCGTACACCGTTCAACAAAACGTCATCGGCTTTTTTATACGCATCTTTCATTGAAATGTCGCGGTAAACTTTCATTAAACGCTGGTTTGGAATAATGATTAAAGAGTCTACATGCTGTTCTAATGCCGCAATCCCTTTTTCCGCAGAAAGTAAGCGACGCTTACCCTCAAAGTTAAATGGCGTAGTCACCACACCAACAGTCAAAATGCCCATTTCTTTGGCAATTTCAGCCACAACTGGCGCAGCACCTGTACCTGTACCACCGCCCATCCCTGCAGTCACAAACACCATGTCTGTGCCTTCAAGTTGCTGACAGATCAGCTCGCGGCTTTCTTCCGCTGCAGTTTGACCCACTTGAGGATCACCGCCCGCGCCTAAACCACGTGTGCTTTGCTCACCTAGCTGGATTTTGAATTGCGAATTCATGCGATCCAATGCTTGTTTGTCCGTATTGGCACAAACAAATTTTACACCCTGAATATCCGACTCAAGCATGTGCTGCACAGCGTTACCACCTGCACCACCCACACCAAACACAGTGAAACGGGCTTGACCGTTGCTATCGGTTTGATCATCTATAAATTCAAATGAGGCCATGACCTTTAGATTTCCTAATACGTTATTGGCAGTCACTTAAGCCCGTATACTGCCTTGATCTTCATAAAAATTATTTTTAAGAATGCTGTTCAACTTCTGGCTTGTCAAGTACCAGTGATGATCCGTACAACTTCCTAACAATATTCCCAAAAAACTCAACTAAAAAATAGATTTTAACTTTTCGTTCAAGCCAGACCATGCCCGTCCGACACGCCCCCAAACCGATAAGGTTTCAGGGTCTTCATGTTCTACAATCGTGTCTTGAGTATAGTTTTGACTATAAAGCAATAAGCCTGAAGCTGTTGCATATTGTGAACGGCGTAAGGCGGCCTGATGCGGTTCATCGGCATAAACTTGTGAAGGATGATTCCCCAAGTGTGCCGAAACACCCAACATACGACGTACCAAGCTGATCATGCCTTCAATTTGTGAGGCATCACCCGCCAAAACCACACCATGATATAAACCATGAATGGCACCGCTCTTTTCGAGTTCCTGACGAATTTGTGCAAAAATTTCTTCATAACGCGCAATAATAATTTCCGCCAGTTCAATACGGCTAATGGTTTGCGGCCCATCAATGCCCTGAATCTGAATCATGTGATCAGGTTTGACCACTTTCATATCTACACAGCCATACAATAGCTTAATCCGTTCAGCTTCTTCAGTTGTGGTTTGTAACACCGCTGCAATATCGCGGGTGACATGCTCACCGCCACGCTGCAAAGTGTGTGCCAAGGCCAAACGTCCATCTAAATAAACTGCAATACTGGTCGTACCTGCGCCAATATCTACCAGACACACACCGTATTCTTTTTCATCTTTAAGCAGACTGGCTTCTGCAGTGGCTAAATTTGACACCACCATTTTTTCGACACCAATATTGGCACCTTTTAAAGCACGGTCTAAATTCTGCATGGTGCTAATAGGCAACATCATCAATTGATAATGCCCCGTCATGCTATGTGCTGACATACGAATTGGGTTTTGTACCCATTCACCCGAATCATCTAAATCGAAACCGAGTGGTACTGCACTCACCAAATAATGGTCTGAGGTGAGGTGACTGGCTTTGGCCAATTCCAAGGCGCGTACCACTTCACTGGTGGTAATGGTGTGATCACTACTTTCAATAGGTGTGCGACCTGAAGCATAAAAGCTTTTTAGCTCTGCACTAGGAATAGAAATCCATGCCGAATGCACACGGCATTCCGCCATATCTTCTGCTTCTTGCACGGCATTTTTAATTGCAGTAATCACTTTATCGAGACTGACAATTTTTCCTTTACTCATGCCTCGATTACGTGCGGTGGCCATACCAATGACTTGGATATTGTCTGGCGCATGGACCTTAGCAATCAAAACTGAAACTTTGTGCGTCCCAATGTCAATCGCAACAACCGAGGGAACAGCTTCACTCATTTATTCACTACCATTACCAGTATGTTTAATTTATGGCTTAATGCCTCTATTTTTTTAAAGCCCAATATTATGGCTTTGCTCTTATTCCCTCTGCAATGCTTGTGTCATCAATCGTTACAACAAAGTGACCATTTGCAATTTTTGGCGGAATTGAGTTTTTCCATTGAATGGCTAAACCATTGCGATAACGCAAATCGATGGCGGATATTTTAGACCATACAGGTTTCAAATCACTTTGTGCAAGATGCCCCAAGCGCTGCAGCTTACTCATGGTTTGATCTTTATCTACAATAACACGTAGACCTGAATCAAACTGCATAAACCACGTCATACGTTCTGTTAAATATAGTTCTTTTAAACGATCGTTGACGGGTAAGAATAATTGGTTAATTTCATTATAACGACGCATCATCATTTTAGATTGATGCGTTGGCCCGTGTAATAACGGTAAATGTTGATTATTTTGTGGCGTGACCTCGGTAAAGACTTCACCGCTGTCACTGAGCAAACGACCTGTCCCCCAACGTGCAATTGGATGACGCGGCATAACCCGCACACGAATAGCATTCGGCCACGCACGTGAAACCACCACTCGATCTACCCAAGACAACTCCAAAGCGGTATCGCGGATTTGCTCTAGGTCAGAGGTGAAATAGTTCTTGGTCATTACAGGGTTCACATGCGTCATCACTTGGCGGTGTTCCGCATCTGAACGTGTACCCACTACATCTAGCTTGGCAATTTGTGCATCGGTCATGACTTTGTATAGCCCGTACGCACCCACTGCCAACACGAGCACCGCAACGCACAGCATTACCCAACCGCCAAAATGAATCAGCTTTTCTTTGGCTGTTGGCGGTTTGTCATGAATCGAGGTAATCGCTGCCCGTTTACGGCGCAAGGATGCAGGAAGTTGAGCCATATTTAGTGTGCTTCACCTGTAAGGGTTTGTGCCAAAATTGCCACACACAGCTCATCAAAACTATAGCCGACTGCATTTGCCGCTTTCGGAACTAAAGAGTGGCTGGTCATTCCCGGCACGGTATTCACTTCCAATAGCCAGAAATTGCCGTTCTCATCTTGCATGGCATCAATACGACCCCAGCCACTTGCACCCACGGCTTGGAAGGCACGTAATGCCAAAGCTTGTAACTGTTGCTCTTCGGCAGTGCTTAAACCACACGGAATACCGTATTGCACATCATTACGTTGATATTTGGCTTCATAATCATAGAACGCCACATCTTTCGGTGGTTCTAAACGAATAATCGGTAAAGCCTGACCATTTAACAGCACGATGGTAAATTCACGTCCTGTAATCCATTTTTCAGCCATAACAATAGTGTCATGTGCAGTTGCTTTCGCTACAGCATCGGCAAAGTCTTCTACTTTTTCGACTTTGCTCATGCCAATACTTGAACCTTCATGTACAGGCTTGATGATGAGTGGTAAACCCAATTCGGCAACCACGTCTTCAATATTGGAATCTTTGCTAACAATACGATATGGCGCAGTTGGCAAGTCAGAACCTTGCCAAATTTGCTTGGTCTTCACTTTGTCCATGCCAATGGCTGAACCTTGCACGCCCGTACCCGTGTATGGAATATTCAACCATTCCAAAACACCTTGAATTTGACCATCTTCACCACCGCGCCCGTGTAACACAATAAAGGCACGATCATAATTGACCAATTCGGTCACGCTACGTGTTTGTGGATCAAATGCTTCTGCATTGACCCCAGAACGTAGCAGTGCTTCGAGTACTGCTTGACCGCTGTCTAGAGAAACCTCACGCTCAGCAGATTTTCCACCCAATAACACGGCAACTTTGCCGAACTTTGAAGCATTTGACACGTTTATATCCTTAAACTTTAAACTGGTCGATCAAATTCAAACATCACAGGTTGTGATTATTTTAAATATAAATGGTTTTGTGCAAGCTCGATTGAAATCGCCCCCACATTACCTGCACCTTGGGTCAATAACAAGTCATTGGCCTGTAACACTTGTTTCACAATATTCGGTAGGTTGCCGTCATTTGGATCGACCAAAATTGGCTCAACCTGACCACGCAAACGAATACTGCGTGCCAAAGTACGGCTATCTGCGCCAACAATTGGTTTTTCACCCGCAGGATAAACATCGAGCAATAACAATTGATCGACTTGTGACAACACTTCCACAAAGTCATCAAAACAGTCACGGGTGCGACTAAAACGGTGTGGCTGGAACAACATCACCAAACGGCGATCAGGATGACTTTGACGCGCAGCTTTAATGGTGGCTTCCACTTCTTTCGGGTGATGTCCGTAGTCATCTACCAATTTCACATTGCCGTCTGCTACCGCAAACTCACCTTGTACTTGGAAACGACGACCGACACCGCTAAAGCCTTCTAAAGCACGGCAAATTGCACCATCAGAAACGCCTTCATCGGTGGCAATTCCAATTGCAGCCAAGGCATTCAATACGTTATGCAGCCCCGGTTGATTCACCGTCACGCGTAACGGTTCGCGGTCTTTACGCAGTACAGTAAAGTGTGTGCGCATACCGTCTTGATCAACATCAACGGCACGAATATCGTTGTCTTCATTAAAACCATAGGTCAATACAGGGCGCCCGATACGCGGCATGATTTCACGAATATTGGCATCATCACCACACACCACAGCCAAACCGTAGAATGGCAGTTTGTGCAAAAATTGAATAAAGGTATCTTTTAAGGTATCGAAACTACCACCATAGGTGTCCATGTGGTCGGCATCAATATTGGTCACCACAGCCGCCATTGGCTCTAGGAATAAGAACGATGCATCAGATTCATCGGCTTCTGCCACGATATAACGGCTAGCACCCAATGCTGCATTGACCCCAGTACGGTTTAGCAAACCACCAATCACGTAAGTTGGATCCATGTTTTCTTCGGCCAACATACAGGTGATTAAACTGGTAGTGGTGGTTTTACCATGTGTACCCGCGACTGCAATACCATGACGGTAACGCATCAACTCGCCCAGCATTTCAGCACGACGCACCACAGGAATACGGGTGTCAATTGCTGTTTTAATTTCTGGGTTTTCTGGGTCAATTGCAGTAGACACCACCAACACATTGGCGCCTTTAATATTCTCTGCCGCATGCCCAATATAAACCTTGATGCCGTTTTCTTCTAATTGCGCTGTGGTTTTTGAAGCTTTGATGTCTGAACCCGACACTTTATAGCCTTGGTTTTTCAAGACTTCGGCAATACCACACATCCCCGCGCCACCAATACCCACAAAATGAATGTGTTTGATACGGCGCATTTCAGGCACTTTGATTAATTTTTTCGCTTGATCAGCGGGTGTAGATGGAGACATATTTTACTCGAACAATGCTTGAATAAGACGAACCACGTGTTGAGTTGCATCAGGCTGCGCCTGCTGACGGGCTTTGACCGCCATTTCAGACAACAATTGACGATTCATTAACGGGGTTAATAATGTTGTTAAACTTTCAGGTGTCATGCTCGCTTGCGGACAGATTTTTGCTGCACCAAGATCGGCTAAAAACTTGGCATTGGCAGTTTGGTGATCATCCACCGCACTAGGCAATGGTACAAATACTGCTGCAACACCTGCAGTCGCGACCTCGGTTACCGTGAGTGCGCCCGCACGACAAATAATTAAATCGGCATCACTATAGGCTTTGGCCATATCTTCAATAAAAGGCTGTACCTCAACCTGTAAATGGTCAGGCTTGTGTGCATAACGTGCCTGCGTCGCTTCGGCATGGTTTTGCCCACATTGATGATAAACATCTAAAGCGACATTTAGTTGCTTTAACGTTTCAGGTACACATTCATTTAAGGCTTGTGCACCTAGTGAACCACCCACAATTAAAATACGAATTGGCAAGCCTGCTTTTTCACGTTCCTGATAGCGCCATGCAGGGCTTAAGGTCGCAGTGATTTCTTCACGAACAGGGTTGCCTGTGGTGACAATTTTGTTACTGTTTGGAAAGGTATTTGGGAAAGCCTGACACACGGTTTTTGCCACACGTGACAATTGAGTGTTGGTAAAACCCGCAACTGCATTTTGTTCGTGAATCAGCACAGGAATACCCAAAGCACGTGCTGCCAAGCCACCTGGCCCTGCCACATAACCACCAAAACCTGCAACAGCATCAACTTTTAATTGCTTCATGTAACGCACAGCACTGAGCGTTGCGCCTAAAATTTTAAATGGTGCAGCCAGTTTACGGATCAAACCGTTGCCACGTACACCTTGAATATTAATTTGGTAAATTGGGATATTATGATTTTTAAGCAGACGATTTTCCATGCCCGTTGGGGTCGCCAACCATGACACTTGAATCCCTTGTTGCTGTAATTGTTTTGCGACGGCCAAAGCGGGAAAAACATGTCCACCTGTACCTGCGGCCATCATCATGACATGTTTAGGCTGTTGTTGCTGTGCGTCAGTCACGGTTTAATTCTTCAACTCAAAATAAGGCAAATAAAAATCTTGTATAAGCTATCAATTGTAATCACAAACGCATGGGCTTTAAAGGTTATTTACTTTTTTTCACCAAGTGCTTGATTGTTTTTTTCTACAGATTTTCAAGTTTAAACTAGTTTTATTATTAATCTACGGAAAATGTTAAGTTTTATTCAATTTTACCTGCTTTGATTGATCTATTTTGCAAAGTGTTTAAGTTGTTTTTTGTATCCACGTCTCTAAAAACAAGGCCGCTTTCAAATAGAAAACGGCTTTTGTATTGATACAGTGAGCATAAAGCCCAAACTTAGTTGGGACGACCTGCTTCAAGTACGGTAAATAAATCATCGGCAATGGATGTACCAAACTGTGCATCAATTTCACGAATACACGTTGGACTGGTCACGTTGATTTCAGTGACATAGTTGCCAATCACATCTAATCCGACAAAAACCAAGCCTTTTTCACGTAAAAATGGCCCGACTTTGGCGGCAATGGCTTTGTCATTTTCAGTCAATGGACGTGCTTCGCCTAAACCACCTGCAGCTAAGTTGCCACGCACTTCGCCATTTTGTGGAATTCGTGCCAAACAATAAGGCACAGGCTCACCATTAACCATGAGGATGCGTTTATCACCATCTACAATTTCTGGAATATAGCGCTGCGCCATGATTGGCTGAGTGCCGTTGTTGGTCAGAATTTCAATGGTTGAGCCAATATTGACCCCATCTTGGTACAAACGGAAAATTCCCATGCCGCCCATGCCATCGAGCGGTTTAACGATCACATCACCATGTTGCTGAATAAATTCACGAATCAGGCTTTGTTGTGACGTGACCAATGTCGGAACTTGTAGTTCTGGGAATTGAGTCGCAAACAGCTTTTCATTACAGTCACGCAGGCTTTGCGGCTTGTTGATGATCCATGCGCCTTCGCGTTCAGCTTGCTCTAAAATATATGTGGTATAAACGAAATTCATGTCAAAAGGCGGGTCTTTACGCATGAGAATGACATCATAATCAGCTAAGGATTCTTTGCGTTTTTCGCCCAATTCGTAATAATGGTTATAATCTTCAAAGACTTTGAGCGATGCAATCAGACCAAATGCCTTGCCCTGATCAATATATAAGTCTTGCTGTAATGCATAGCCCAAGGTATGCCCACGACGGCTTGCCGCCCATAACATCGCCATGGTTGAGTCTTTTTTCAAATTGACACTTTCGATGGGATCCATCACAACAAGTACGCGCATATTTCGGTGCTCTTTTGAAGAATTGAATAAGCAAAAGTATAGCGGAGTTTGGCTTTGGTTTTGCTGCAATTTTCGTAACGCTTTATCCACGATCATCATGCACTTAGGAGTATGCGATGCAACAAGCGATTATTGGTTTTCATTTAGATGAAGAAAATGATTGGGTCGCAGATTTGGCCTGCGGTCATGGGCAGCATGTGCGGCATAATCCACCGTGGCAAAACCGCCCGTGGGTAATCACAGAGCAAGGGCGCAAGGAAAAGTTGGGGGTGATGCTGGAGTGTAAGAAGTGTGAGGAGGAATTGGAGTGGGTTTTGGATAAGAGATTTTAGGTTAAAAAGATAATCAAACGACCCATGAAGCGGGGCTTTCGTATAACGACCACGATTATGTTAAATCGAAAATTTAAGTATATTTTCTTAGATGATAATTGTGCTGACACCGTCAAATTAAAGATAGTATGGGCGCCCCAAACTCATCTACAAGTTCAATATCAGCAGCTTTTAAACGATCTAATGGATCCCCTGTTTTTAAACACCATCCATCAGGCATTTTGTTTTTTAAGCCACATGTCTTGGAATCTAATTTTTTTTGCTCGTCATGAGTAATATAAGCTATGCCTAAATTTCGTTTGAGAATCGTTGATAATTCTTGATTTGATAATTGATCGGTTTTTATTAAACCCCATAAACCATTGAAAAGATAAGACATAGGTACGATGTGTTCTTTTCTTGCAGGAATAGAGCCCACAGGTAAATTTTGAAAAACAGGATTAGAGTATCCCTTAAAAATTAATTCATCTTCTGGATGAACTAATCTCTCTATAAATCTGGAGTGATATCCCCAAGACTTTTGAATATTAGCTTGAAATACCATTATATTTTTAAGGTGTTGAATGACAAGATCACAAGTATTATCTAAATACTGATTAATATATTCTTTATTTTTCATTGAAAGACATCGCTCATAATATTTTTAAGAATAAGCTATTCTAAAATCGACATCATACACCTTTAACACATCACGAAAATTATTCCACATAATTCAGTCCACTGCATACAAAAAAAGCCCAAACCTACAGATCTGGGCTTTTTATAAACTTGTTACGTTCCGCGCTAAATTATTAATCAACGCTCAATATTATCATTAAAGAGAATTGATAAGACTTAAATCCCATACTTCACACGGTACGCTTCCATTTTCGCCAAGGCATCTTTTTCACCTTTAGCATCCAAATAATTCATTAAATCTTTCATGGTAATTAAAGCATGCACAGGAATTTCCAACTCTTTTTGCACTTCCTGAATAGCAGACAAATCGCCCTGACCTTTTTCTTGACGGTCTAAAGCCACCAATACGCCCGCAATTTGTGCGCCTGCATTTTTCAAAATAGTCACCACTTCACGAATAGCCGTACCCGCAGTAATCACATCATCAATAATCCAAACTTTTTTGCCCTCAACCGCAGCACCCACCAACACACCGCCTTCGCCATGATCTTTGGCTTCTTTACGGTTAAACCCCCACGGCACACTTACGCCATGATTTTGTGATAAAGCCACTGCTGTAGCTGCCACAAATGGAATACCTTTATAGGCAGGCCCGAAAATAACATCTACATTTTTGCATTGCATGAGTTGATCTGCATAGCCCGAAGCCAATAGCGATAAAGCTTCGCCATCATTCAACAAACCTGCGTTAAAAAAATAAGGACTCACACGACCCGATTTTAAAGTAAACTCACCAAATTTAAGCACACCACGTGATAAGGCGAGTTCGATAAAAGCTTGCGGGTTAAATTGAGCTGGCGATGTCATGAGGTGCTCCAAATTAATACATTGAGGTAAGACCTGAGCATGATACCAAAGAGTAGCTATCCGAGTGATCAAAAAATTCTTCGAGTGGTTTCAATTAACGTCAATGGGTTGCGTTCATCGGTAAGCAAAGGCTTACTCGAATGGTTGGAAAAGTCTGAAGCAGACGTGATTTGCATGCAGGAAAGCCGCATCACACACGCCCAATGGACCGATAAATTTAAGCCAGAAGGCTGGCACACGCATCTTTTCCCTGCAGAACGCGCAGGCTACGCAGGGACAGCTATTTATAGCCGTTTGCCCTTTGTTTCTGTGCAAAATGGTTTAGGCTTTGAATTGGCCGATTCTCAGGGTCGCTTTATCAGTGCTGAATTTGATGTAGGACTGGATCACCCAATTTACATCTGTTCACTGTATTTGCCTTCTGGCTCTTCAGGTGAAGAAGCCCAAATGCGGAAAGATCACTTTTTAGAAGAGTATCAAAAAATTCTAAAACAGTGGCGTGAAGACAATAAATCGATCATTGTCTGTGGCGATTACAACATTGTGCATAAGCGCATTGATATTAAAAACTGGTCAGGTAACCAAAAGTCTTCAGGTTGCTTACCGCATGAACGTGCATGGTTAGATCATATTTATAATGACTTGGGCTATGTCGATACCTTCCGTGAAGTACGCCATGAAGCAGAGTTGTATTCTTGGTGGTCAAATCGCGGGCAAGCCCGTGCCAAGAACGTTGGTTGGCGGATTGATTATCATGCCTGTTCACCCGACTGGAAAGCACGCACTGTCAATGCTTGGGTGTATAAAGAAGAATGGTTTAGTGACCATGCTCCCGTGATTATTGATTATAAAATTTAGGGTCTATTGACATTTCATAAATGGTTTGCGCTGTAGGCTAAAACTGAGCAGATCAGGCATGAAACGCAGGGAATAGTGGGTCTATTGCCAAGTTTCATAACGCAATCTGAGAAAGTTTTAGCCACAGCCTGAGCAAAAACAAGCACTGCTTTGTTTGCAGCGCAAGGCGCAGCGAAGGACGAGCATATTTTTTTGCTGCTATTGCGTTATGTGCCAGTCATTTAGAATGGCTAAATTTCCTGTCCCATGCCTTATATCAGCTAAAAATATGCGTCGTCGCAAACATAGACGAATTGTCAATAGTCCCTTATTCACACAAATTTCACAGCCTATATGAGTGAACAATTGTTCACTCAACTGAGGTTCAATTCGCACATAATCTGTCGACTTTGTGTATTTATCTTCAAGTCGATTCAGCGCATTATTGCATCACGGCAAAGGGACAGTCAGGATGACACAAAAGGATTGGAAGCCGAAGGATGGAAAATAAACTAACTGGTTTTGGTTAGTTTCAAGGATGTAACAATGGACGTTAAAATGAGACCCGCATAATCAGGATGATTAAATGCGGGTTTTCTCTTTTTATCATCTTATTTTCTGTTTTGCGCTGTTACTGTTGTTCTTCACTGTATTTTTTATTTTCACTAAAGTCTGTTCTTATCAAGTTTTTCATTTTTTTCTGTTTATGCGTCCCATTTTAGAGCGATCAAGTGTCAATTTGGTGACATCGGTATGACGTATTGATGACACATACCATTTAAACAGCCAATCATTGTTCACTGCAAGTTTCTAGCACTTAGCGCTGTTTTGGGCTAGGCTATAATCAGTCTGATGATATTAACGTGAAAAAAATATGTTAAAAATTTATGGTATTAAAAACTGCAATTCAATGAAAAAAGCCTTCGATTTACTCAATGAATTGGGGCTAAGTTATGAGTTTCACGATTATAAAAAACAAGGAATCGATGCCGACACTGTCAAAAGTTGGTTAGATGTGCTTGGGCAAGATGTAGTATTGAATAAAAAAGGCACCACTTGGCGCAAACTCAGTGAAGCAGAACAGCAAGCTGCCTTGGCCAGTGAAGCCAACTTAATTGAGGCTCTTTGCACCCACACCAGTTTAATTAAACGTCCTGTCTTAAAAACTGAATCAGGCTTTATTGCAGGTTTTGATGAAACGGCTTATCGTGCTTTAGGTTAAATTTAAAAAATACCAATAAAAAACCTGCTCACATGGAGCAGGTTTTTTTATATCCTGTGCAATATGATTTCAACTGCACAGGTGGAATACATGCTTAGTTCGCACGAATCCATGTTTGGTTACGACCCAATGCCGCTACACCAATGAAACCACGCAATTCCAGTTTCTTACCACCATCGGCAAGTTTACCTTTTAGCTTGTAGGTTTTACCTGTTTGCGGGTCAAGAATTGAACCACCATCGTAGCTCGTGCCGCCTGTATTTTTCAGACCGCGAACAATGGTCAAACCTTTGAGTGATTTGTTGTGATACGGACCTTCACATTTTGTACAGGCATTTTCTTCACCAGGCGTTAAAATTGACTGAATGCTTGCGGTTAAAGTTCCATTTTTTTGCTCAGTAAATCTTACCGTGGCTTTGGGTTGTTTGGTTTTGTCGTCAATTGTTTTCCAAACTGTGCCGTTAAGCGGATCTGCAGCATTGGCCAAAGCGCTTAAACCTAACAGCCCGAATGCAAGTGCAATTTTTTTCATTGTTTTGTTTCCCTAGTCTACTATCAGACAACTTTATTATTAAAAAGTCACAACAAATTTGCAATTTTTGAATGTGACCGTTTAGTGTACCCTTGTAAATTATGTTGGTAAATACACAAATATCCGATCAAATAAAGAACAAGATGGAAAAATCATGAAGATTAACCCCATGTGGAAACAAATTATTACAGAGCAGTTTTTAAAAACCACCATTCGCAAACCAAGCCAATTTAATTTACCCCCCAATTCTGTACGTTTTGCACTAGAACAAATGTGCCGTTTATTTCCCATGCAAAAGTCGGTGCAGGTACGCGCGCTGCGTTTAGCAGGTCTGCATGCCGAAGAATTAAAACCACAGAATGCTGCAACACAGCTCATTTTTCATATTCATGGCGGGGCTTTTTTTCTGGGTTCGTTAAATACCCATCGAGCATTTTTGAGTCAAGTTGCGGCACGCACCCAAATGCAAGTGATTCATGTCGATTATCCGCTTGCACCTGAGCATCCTTTTCCACATGCTTTGGAAGCCGTGTTTGATGTCTATCAAAGTCTGTTGGCGCAAGGTATACACGCCAAAGATATTATTTTGTCAGGAGATTCTTGCGGTGCAAATTTAGCGTTGGCGCTAGCTTTAAAAATACGTGATGAGCAATTGCCGCAAGTGAGTGGCTTAATGCTGCTGTCACCATTTTTAGATTTAACCCTCACCAGTGAATCCTTGCGTTATAACAGCAAGCATGATGCCCTGCTGTCAATTGAAACGCTGGAAACAGGCATTGATTACTATGTACCGCCTGAACTTGATCGGGCAGACCCGCAAATTTCGCCATTGTTTGATGATTTACATGAATTACCACCAGTTTTAGTACAAATTGGCTCTAAAGAAATTTTGCTGGATGATGCAACACGTTTTAAAGAAAAAGCCGAACAGGCAGGCGTAGAAGTGCATTACAAACTCTACACGGGTATGTGGCACAATTTTCAAATGTTTTCACCCTGGTTTGAAGAAGCCAAACGTGCATTGGCAGATTTAGCAGAGTTTGCACATCGGCAAGATCAGAGCTAAGTTCAACCATAACAAGGCTTTGCTAACCAACCCTTTTAGCCGATCCATCTATATAAAAAAAGCTCAGCACCCTCAAGGCACTGAGCTTTTTTTATTGAAATAGTGGGTTAAATCGCCTGAATTTTTTGCATCGCATTGGCAACAGCTTGGTCTTTAAATTCCGACATACTCACCCCTTCAGCGCGAATAATTTCTACATCATTCACCCCTGTAAAGTTGAAGATGGTTTTCAAGAAATCTTCCTGAAAATCAGCAGGGCTATTATCACCATACACACCGCCACGGCTGCTGGCGATATAGGCTTTTTTCTCACCCGCCAAACCTACAGGCCCTTGCTCGGTATATTTAAAGGTTCTTCCCGCCACGCTAATGCGGTCAATCCATGCTTTTAAGGTTGAAGTCAAACCAAAGTTATACATGGCTGCACCCACCACCACGACATCGGCATCAATATATTGCTGGATGATTTTTTCACCTAAAGCCGCTTGTTCTGCATCCTGCCCCATTAAAATTTCGGCAGTTAAGTGCGGAATCGGCTGTTGTGCCAAATCTAAATAATCGACCTGTGCATTGCTATTTTTTGCAGTCAATTGTTGCACAATCGCTTGGCTTAACTGACGTGAAACTGAGTTTTCACCTAAAATACTCGAGTCGATGTGTAAAATTTTCATGGGGATGTTCCAATCTTGTATTCATTTAATAACGCTATTTTAATCGTGCAGCGTAAATAGAATAATTGGGAAAACTAAGACACTATGTTTTATTTTTGGAACAAAAAAGACCACTTTACCGCACAAAAACTTCCGCAGTATTTTTCCTAATCCTGCTTTTTCCAAGTCATTTTGCTGGTTTTTGATAAGGCTCTAAATAATTGACCCACATTGCTTCTTGTGATGCGGCGTGTACCCAAGCGCGCATAGCAGGATGCTGCATCACCCGCTGCATATAGTGTTGGCTGTTGGCACTTACAGGCAAGGCATAAGTCATAAAACGCGTCACCACAGGAGCATAAAACGCATCGGCAATGCTAAATTCACCACACAAGAAACCATCTGCTGCAGGACGTGCCGACCAAATGTGTTCAATGCGTGCCACATCCTGCCTTAAACCCGAATGTTCTTGCCATAATTTTGTACCCACTTCTGCTAAATTGGCGCGAATATTCATGCCACATAAACTGCGTAAATCGGTAAAACCACTGTGCATTTCTGCGCTGATGCTACGCGCCCAAGCGCGTTGCTGTACATCACGCGGCCAAAGTGCCTGTTCAGGATATTGCTCTGCCAAGTATTCACAAATGGCGAGAGAATCCCAAATCAACATGCCCTGATCTAACAAGGCAGGCATTTTACCATTGGGGTTAATTTCTAGGACACGTTGTTTAAAATCGCCCTCACCACGCTCGCATGGAAAGTTCAGTTGTATTTCTTCAAAAACCAAATCAAACGCCTTCAGTACCAACCACGGGCGCATCGACCAGCTCGAATAATTTTTATTGGCAATATACAGCTGCATCATGGCGATGACTCCTGTGTGGTTTGAAGTTGCTGCAGTTGATTTAACAAGGTGCTTTCGTTAAACGCACCCGTTAAACGCAGACTGCGAATTTCTTGTTGTTGTGCATCCAAAAATAAAAAGGTAGGTGGCCCTAAAATTTCCCATTTATTCAGCAAAGCTTGATGACTGGCATCGTAATGGCTTAAATCGAGTTTAATTAAATAAAATTCTGCAAGTGCCTGTTTTACAGTGGAAGATGTCAATACCTGTTGCTCAATCGGACGGCACGCCACACACCAATCGGCATAGACATCTATAATCATGCGCTGATTTTTCGGAGCTTGGGCAAGTAACTGTTGTAATTCCGTTGCAGTCGTTGCACGGTGCCATTCTAAAACCGCATCGTTTTCCTGCTGCCAAAAACGCTGGCTGTGTTGATATTGGTTATAAATCAGATACGGCACCACCACCAATAACGCACTCAGATAAATCGCCCGCAGCGTACCATGATAGCCACTCAAACGATGCAACACATAGCCGACAAAACCCAGTCCAAGTGCCAAACTAAGCGATTGTATCCATGCTTCACCCAATAACGGACGAATAAAATACAACGCCAATGCCAACATAATAAAGGCAAACAGCACTTTAACTTGATGCATCCACAAGCCTGCGCGTGGTAAAGCTTTTGCCCCAAGCACACTGGCCAATAATAACGGCGTACCCATGCCAAAACCGAGCGTAAATAGCAGCAGCGCACCCTGCAACTGACTTTGGGTTTGTGAAATAAACAATAACGCCCCTGCCAATGGCGCAGTCATACATGGGCCGACCAAAAGTGCCGACAACATGCCCATGAGTGCAGCACCTGCCAAATTGCCGCCTTTTTGCATAGATTGCGCCTGATCGAGTCGATTGACCCAAGCACGTGGTAACTTGATCTCAAACAGTCCAAACAAATTTAAGGCAAACAACACAAACAGTAAACTAAAGGCAATTAAAGTAGCAGGTTGTTGTAACCAACGCTGAAAATTCAAACCTGCGGATGACGCAATTAAACCCAATATGGCATAAACCATTGCCATGCTACAGACAAAAACCAGAGTAATCGTCCACGCTTTGACACCTTTATGTTCACGCACCAACAAGGAGGTCAAAATGGGCAACATCGGCAAAGAACATGGAGTAAAGGCCAATAAAACCCCTAAACCAAAAAACAGTAGCAAGCCATAAGCAAACGAACTCTGTGCCAGTTTTTCTGACCACATTTGATCTTGTGCAGTGATGGGTTGCGCTGTCGCAACACTTGTTGAGGATGCTAGCGTGGAGTTGGCAGGTGTTGTCGAAAACACATTCTGGGTTGGGTTACTGTGTCCACCCCACAGATTTTTTTGTGCTGCGCTTTGATTGTCTAAAATCACCAAACCAGTGCTGTCGGTCTGAAATTCAATGCGCTGTGGTGGATAGCAAAGCCGATCTTGCGCACAACCTTGCCAACTCACTTGATAGCGCTGTGCAGCCTGCGTGGGAATTTTAAAACTGACTTGTTGATAATAAACCTGAGTATGTCCATAGTTTTCATCATAAACATCTTCTGCGGGAGGCAACTCTAAAGCCAGTATTTGCTGTCCATGCTCAACCTTAAATTGATGCTGATACAAATAATACTGTTCAGGCATGTTCCAACGCAGTTCGGCTTGTTGGGGATTGACCGATTCAACGCTAAACTGAAAGGCTTGTTCGGGTGGGAGTAAAGGTGCTTCTGCGTGTAGGCTTAGCGAACACAATAAAAGTAGACTTGCGAGCAGACAAGATAAGCCCCTATTCATATAGCGAAAAATATCAGCCATTAGATCAACAGCAGCTTGCCAAAAGGTCTGAAATAAGGACTGCTTCATGTTCTGCTCGCCTCGGCATGAACTTTATTAGGATGAAAACGAATCTGCAGCAAGCTTGATGAGTTTAGCCTGCTGCAACATACAACGTATTTTAAAGCTTTAAATGGTTTAAATGGCTTAGAACAAGAACGCCATACCTAAACCTGCATGGTAACTTTTATCTGCACCGTCTAAATCTACACCGACACTGGCATCCAGCTGAGTGCGTTCATTCAGTGCGTAAATCACCCCCGAAGTTAAGCCATATTCATTGTCCTGACTTTCTGCTTTACGATAGACCAATTCTGAAAAACCTGACCATTGATCGCTTAAACGATACTGAATATTGGGAATTGCTGTAACCGCCCAATCGCTATTTTGTACATCGTAACGCATGTTGATGCCTGTTTTTAACAGCTCACTGTATTGATAGCTGACTGCCGTACCCAAGCTATAAATATCATCTTCTTCGCTAAAGCCATCATTGCCTGTGGCAATTAGCGCTTGCAACAACACGGCCATAGAAAGTTTGTCATCATTTAAGTCAATGGCTTGTTTTAAACCAATGCTGACATCACCCAAACCATCATCTTCAACCGATTGACCTGCAGTTTTGCTTTTGCTCCATGCAGGCCCTTGCCAGCCCAGCTGTAACTCTAAATCTTGCGCCAAACCTGTACGTAACAGCATGTCAGCATTAAGGCGAGTAGTTTTAACTTTTTCGCCCGAAGCATCGTTACTTTCTTGATAAGTTGCACTTGGCAAAGCCTGTTCCCAAGCCAGTTTCCCTACAGGTGTAATACCCGTACTCATTCCTGCACCAGGACGATCAAACTCAAAATCTGCCGCGCTCACCTGCATGCTGATGCCTGCCGCCACGATTAACCCAACTGTTTTTAATGCTGACATATTTTTATCTCTGCTCTTAGGCCAATTCTTTGCTCATTTTTGCGCCATAACGACGCAACAATTCTAAAGTCTGCTGTTCTTCTAGCAAAGCATCCGACCACTGAATTTCATCAAAATCACAATCAAACAATAAATCACTAATTGAAGATAAAATCGTTAAACCATCTTCATCTTTGCTGTTCGGATCGACTTTTTCATCTAATAAACGCTGTACCGCAGGAACACATGCTGCAGAAGCCGCATCCCACAATGGGCCGTAAATTTCTTCGGCATCCCATAAATGCAAATTCACTTTGGCTTGAATCAAGGCCTCTAAAATATCTAAATGCACTTGCAAATCTTGCTGTTTTTGCTGCTCTGTGAGTGGCTGACCTGCTTCATATGCTTCGCAGACTTTTTCCCACCATTGAAATAAACCATCTGACCAGATTGAAATTACAGGGCCTTTTTCGGCATCCATAAAGTTAGGGTCTAAACCGTCTGCCAATAGGCGTTGCACTTGGGCAAGGTCTAATTCTTCTATTGCTTGCACCAAGACTTGTTGTTGCGCAGTTAACATGCAGAGAGCTCTCTTATTCAATGTTTAATTTAGAACTATTATGCCCAATAAAGCGACATTTGTATGAGATAAATGTCAGCAAATCGTGAATTTAGTGCATTGGCTGCATGCAAACACAAAAAAGCCCCGCAAAATTTGCGAGGCTCTTGGAATCTGTCTGATCCTTATTCGTCGTCGCCACCAACATCTGTATCTACAAATTCTGGGCGAGCACCACGAGGATTTTCATTTTTCTCAAACGCATGTTCTAGGCTGCGTTTTAAACGGTCAATCGCACCGTGAATGGCTGTATCAATATTATGACCACGATGATTCACAACTACTGGTTTTAAACCTGCTGGACGTGCTTCAATCATACAACGAATGTCGTCATCACCGCCTTTTTCACCATTTTCATCACTAAAATGCACTGAAAAATGGGTAATACGCTCACTGTGGCGTTGGAATTCATTATTCAGTTCTTCACGAACGTAACTAATTAATCGATCACTGTTTTGAATGTTTTTATCGGTACGGATTTCAATGTTCATGATTTCATCCTCTTGCGTTCGTTATTTCTGAATCTTGTTGTGCCAAAATCTTACACATAATTTTATATATATGTTTTGGCGTGTTTATAATGTGCTGTTTTTACAGCATAAAGTACATCTTCAACTTAGTTTGGAATCACTTCCTCCTACGTGAATGATGAACACTTTTAATTCTGCAGAACCGTGTCCCTATACCTTGAATATCGGGCCTATCTGAAAAATATGCAAGCAATATTTATAGAAAAGCAGCAAAAGAATAACCCTTTTATCACCAATTTCAGCTTAGATGCTCAATAAGCGATCAATTTGGATAGCACCATGTTGTTCAATCTATTGCCAATAAGAAACTTGATGCTTTTAAAGGGTTTAGTTACATCTGCAATATTCGCCTTTGCATTTTGACCATTGGTTTTAAATCGTTTAAAAAACACTCAACCCAAAAACTGATAAAAAACACCCAAAAATGACCCGTCAATAATCGAATTTTGCTTTATTTTTGCTAAACGATCTGTATCCTTGAAACGCTTTTATTGGGGTCTATTTTTATGAAACTTACACATATTGCTGCGCTGTGCGCAATCTCCACTGCTGCAACTTTTACGCAAGCTACACCGATTTGGCAAGATTTTAGCGTGACAGGTTTATACGGTGAAAATTACAAATCACCTTTTTTAACTGGCGATCAAGAGATTGAACAAAGCACTGTAACTTTTGAATACGCTGCTGGTTTTAAATATGGTGATTTTTTTGCCTTTGCTGACCGTTCAAACAATGATGTAGATGGCAATGACACTTACTTTGAAGTATCACCACGCTTAAGCTTAGGCGCTGTTTCTGGTCAAAAACTTGCCTTTGGTCCAATTAAAGATGTTTTAATTGCAACCACTTGGGAAGGTGGCGAAGGCTTTAACAATTACCTATACGGTATTGGTTTTGATCTTGAGCTTCCATATTTCAAATATGCGCAATTGAACTTCTACAAAGCAGATAATGATAAAGATATCTCTCAAGATGATTATCAAATGACGTTTGCTTACGGTCTTCCATTTAAAGTCGGTGCTGAAGACTTTTTAGTAGATGGTTTCCTTGATTGGTCTACTGCAGAAGATGACCACGCTAGCGAACTCAACTGGACTACACAATATAAATGGAATGCAGGCAAACACATTTCGCCAAATACACGTTTATATGTCGGTATCGAACACTCTGTTTGGAACAACAAATACGGTAATAAATCAGGCATCAATCAAAACGATGTCAGCGCATTGGTCAAATACCACTTCTAAGCTGTATTTTTCGCTGTTCAAAAAGCAAGACCTCGGTCTTGCTTTTTTATTGGTCGTTAAAATAGTTTCCAATAAATATGCTTTGCTCATAACCATGCAACCCATTTGTACTTAGTGCAAAACTCCGCTACATTGAGTTAAATTTCAAATAAAAAGTAATGTGAACCCCCGCATGCAAAAAACCGATTTCATTATTCTGATGTTTTGTGCGATTGCTGCAATTTTGCATGGCATGAGCGGTTTTGGTTTTCCTATGCTCAGTACGGCTGCGGTGGCGATGTTATATCCACTCAGTACTGCGGTTGCTTTGGTTCTGATTCCCTGTTTGCTTCTCAATATCTACATGCTGCGGGGCGATGCCACACAATCTATATTCAGCAGTTTATATGGCTACTGCAAAAAATATTGGGGTTTAATCTTCAGTGCGCTGATTGGCAGCTATTTGGGCGTCAGTTTGCTGCTCATTCTGAACGAAGGTTATTTAAAATTGGCAATGGGCGTACTGATTTTATTGTACGTGGCCGATCAATTTCGACAACGTCCTTTGCAAATTTCTGCCTCACTCAAAAATATGCTGATTTTTGGTTTGCTGGCAGGTGTGATTGGTGGTGCGACCAATGCCATGGCACCATTTCTAATGATGTATTTACTCAGCACTCAACACAGCAAAACCGATATTGTGGTGATTAGCAACTTAAACTTTATTATTTCCAAACTCATTCAATTGGCAGTTTTATATCCAGTAATTCAACAGTTTAGCCACATACAATTAAAAGTTTTAGCCCTGATTTGCATCATCTCTATGCTGATGGTGTATATCGGCAGTCTGATTCGTAAACAAATTTCCCAGACATTATTTAAGCAGATTGTATTTACGTTATTGGGTTTTATGGCACTTTACGCGATTGCTCAAGGATTATTCATCATCCAAACATCACCTGCTTTATTGATATAAATCAGACCAATAAACATAACAAATGGAAAATTATTTAGATTTTTTTTGGCTTAAATAATTATTTACACCTATAATTAAGACCAGCTTAAAAAACAGTCTATTCAGACTGCTTCGGTCGTTTGCATCGACCAATCTTCCCTCTTTTCTTTTAATTCCTTTTGACGGAGTGAACTTCTATGGAAAATAACCATATAGAAGTGCCAGCCAATATTAAGCGAAAAGAACTGATCAAGACCTGGGTGATTGTTGCAATTGCAGCCCTGCTCTCTTTCGGTTTATACAATGTCTTGCCCTATGATGAAAATGCAAATAAGGGTCTAAGTCTGTTGCTTTTTATTGGTATTTTATGGCTCACCGAAGCTGTACACATTACCATTACCGCGCTTTTGGTGCCGGTGCTTGCCGTAATTTTGGGCATGCCTGTAGAAAATGCCAGCAAAGTGCTTGAGCCAATTAGCACCAGCAAGGCATTGGCGACTTTTGCCGATCCTGTTATTTTCCTGTTCTTTGGTGGTTTTGCTTTAGCGACTGCACTGCACATTCAGAAACTGGATCGTAAAATTGCGATGTGGATTATTTCCATGTCGGGCGGTCACTTGGGGATTTCGGTTTTATCTATTTTTATTGTCACTGCTGCGTTGTCGATGTGGATTTCCAACACAGCCACGGCGGCGATGATGTTACCGTTGGCGCTGGGTTTGTTATCACACCTCGATGCCACTAAAGAGCGTAAAACCTTCGTTTTCATTTTATTGGGGATTGCCTACTCTGCCAGTTTAGGTGGTTTGGGTACGTTGGTAGGTTCGCCACCAAACGCTATTGCAGCCAAAGCGTTAGACTATGACTTTGCTGACTGGATGAAAATTGGTTTACCAATGATGCTGATTTTGCTACCAGCAATGTTGGTCAGCTTATATTTGGTATTGCGTCCAAATTTAAATCAAAAAATTCATTTTGAAACTGAAGTAATTCCTTGGACCAAAACCCGTGTTGCAACGATGATTTTATTCGTATGTACTGCAGTGGCGTGGATTTTTGGTAAAAAACTTAGCGAAACCTTCGGCATTAGCCAACCCGATACATGGACTGCATTAGCTGCTGCATGTTTGGTAGTCATGCTAGGTACTGCATCTTGGAAGCAAGTAGCTGAAAATACCGATTGGGGCGTGTTATTACTGTTCGGTGGTGGTTTAACCCTCAGTGCGATCTTAAAAGATTCAGGCGCATCTTTGGTATTGGGTCAAACCCTTGCCAATACCTTTGGTGATACTTCGCCATTGGTAGTGATTTTTGCGGTGACCATCTTCATTATTTTCTTAACTGAATTTACCAGTAATACAGCGTCTGCTGCGTTATTGGTTCCTGTATTTGCTGCAATTGCAGACCAAATGGGTATTCCAAAAGAAATTTTAGTGGTGATTATTGGTATTGGTGCATCGTGTGCCTTTATGTTACCTGTGGCAACGCCACCAAATGCGATTGTATTTGGTACAGGTCAAATTAAACAAAGTGAAATGATGAGTGTGGGCATGGTGTTGAACGTCATGTGCGTATTTATTATTTCATTATTTGTATATTGGTTCTTTAGTTAAGGATCAATAAAAAATGGAGCACAAGATGCTCCATTTTTTTCGCCTCAATTTTAGAATATTTTTAATCATCAAATCATTACCTAAATAAATTCGCTATACTCGAAACATAATAATTTAGACACGATGAGGAGGGTTAATAACTGCTAGTTGAAATCTACCTATTTCTATATTATTATATACAAATGAGTAGATATGTTAGTATT